>JAVEDG010000273.1 GCA_030841245.1 Actinomycetota bacterium | reverse complement strand
GGCTTCATGGCTCGCGCACCGGCACCCTGGCGGTCCCGTTAGGGTCGCCCATCGTGGCGGACTCACCTGACCCGTACTCCCTGGCCGTCGACGCGGCGGCCCGGCTGCGCGAGCTGACCGGCGTGGCCGAGCACCAGATCGCTCTCGTCATGGGCTCGGGCTGGGTGCCCGCCGCCGACCTGCTCGGCGACACGGCGTACGAGATGGCGACGACCGACCTGCCGGGCTTCCACGCACCCGCGGTGGAAGGGCATGCGGGGACGCTGCGTTCGGTGCGCGTCGGCGACCGCAACGCGCTGGTCTTCCTCGGCCGTACCCACCTCTACGAGGGGCTCGGGCCGGCGGCCGTCGTGCACGGCGTCCGGACCGCCGCGGCGGCCGGCGCCCGAGTCGTGGTGCTCACCAACGGCTGCGGCGGCGTGCGGGAGGGCATGCGACCGGGCCAGCCGGTGCTCATCCGCGACCACATCAACATGACGGCGACGTCACCGCTGGTCGGGGCCCGCTTCGTCGACCTGACCGACCTCTACTCGCCCCGGCTGCGCGAGCTGTGCCGCGAGGTCGAGCCGTCGCTCGAGGAGGGCGTCTACGTGCAGATGTCCGGCCCGCAGTACGAGACACCGGCCGAGATCGTCATGGTCCGCCGCATCGGCGGCGACCTGGTCGGCATGTCGACCGTCCTCGAGGCGATCGCGGCCCGCGAGGCCGGCGCCGAGGTGCTGGGCATCTCGCTCGTGACCAACCTCGCCGCGGGGATGACCGGCGAGCCGCTCAACCACGAGGAGGTGCTCGAGGCCGGCCGGACGGCCGCGACCCGCATGGGCGCCCTGCTGGCCGACGTCATGCCGCAGCTGTGAGTTGAGAGGTCTGAACCCGCGACCATGAGCACCCACCACGAGCACCGCTCCAGCGACGAGACGGTCGCGGGCTTCGACGTCGCCGCGGCGTGGCTCGCCGACGACCCCGACCCCGACACCCGTGCCGAGCTGCAGGCGCTGCTGGACCGCGGCGACGCGACGGCAGTGGCCGAGCGCTTCTCCGGCCGGCTGGAGTTCGGCACCGCCGGGCTCCGCGGCGAGATGGGCGCCGGACCGAACCGGATGAACCGGGTCGTGGTCGCGCGGGCGGCGGCCGGCCTCGCGGCGTACCTGCGAGCACGCGACGGCCGTGCCGTCGTCGTCGGGTACGACGCCCGCCACAAGTCCGACGTGTTCGCGCGCGACACCTGCGAGGTGGTCACCGGAGCCGGGCTGCACGCCATGGTGCTGCCGCACCCGCTGCCGACCCCGGTGCTCGCCTTCGCGATCCGGCACCTGGGCGCGTCCGCCGGCGTGATGGTCACCGCGTCGCACAACCCGCCGCGCGACAACGGCTACAAGGTCTACCTAGGCGACGGGTCACAGATCGTGCCGCCGGCCGACGCCGAGATCTCAGCCGAGATCGAGGCGGTCAGTGCGCTCTCGACGGTCCCCCGCGGGGACTCGTGGGAGACCCTCGGCGACGACGTACTCGAGGCCTATCTGGCGCGAGTCGCCGCGCTCGTCGCCGCGGACTCGCCGCGCGACCTGCGGATCGTCTACACGCCGCTGCACGGTGTGGGGCGTGACGTCGTGCTGGCCGCGTTCGCGCACGCCGGGTTCCCGGCCCCCGAGGTCGTGGTCGAGCAGGGCGACCCGGACCCCGAGTTCCACACCGTCGCCTTCCCCAACCCGGAGGAGCCCGGCGCGATCGACCTCGCCGTCGCCGCGGCCGAACGCTCCGGCGCCGACCTCGTGCTGGCCAACGACCCGGACGCCGACCGGTGCGCCGTGGCCGTGCCCGACGGCGACGGGTGGCGGATGCTGCGCGGCGACGAGGTGGGCGCCCTGCTCGGCGCGCACCTGGTACGCCGGGCGGCCGCCGCCGGAGAGCCGCTGCGCGGGACGTTCGCGGCGTCGATCGTCTCTTCGTCGCTGCTCGGCCGGATCGCTGCGGCGAACGGGCTGGGCTACGAGGAGACCCTGACCGGCTTCAAGTGGATCTCCCGGGTGGAGCGGCTGCGGTTCGGCTACGAGGAGGCGCTCGGCTACTGCGTCGACCCGGCCGCGGTCCGCGACAAGGACGGTGTGTCCGCTGCGCTGCTGGTCGCGGAGCTCGCCGCGACCCTCAAGGCGGAGGGACGGTCACTGGTCGACCTGCTCGACGACCTCGCCCGGGAGCACGGCCTGCACGCCACCGACCAGCTGTCGGTCCGGGTCGAGGATCTCTCGCTCATCGAGGCGGCGATGACCAGGCTGCGCGACCAGCCGCCGGCCTCACTCGGTGGCCGCGACGTGGAGGGCGTCGAGGACCTGGCCGACGGCGCCGGCGGGCTGCCCCCGACCGACGGGCTGCGCTATCGGCTGGCGCGGCGCGGTCGTGTCGTCGTACGGCCTTCGGGCACCGAGCCCAAGCTCAAGTGCTACCTCGAGGTCGTCGTCGACATAGCCGGTAACACGGCCGCGGACGTCGCCGCAGCCCGTCGGAGCGCCGCCGCCGACCTGGCCGCCATCAAGGCCGACCTGTCGACAGCCCTCGCCCTCTGAGCCGGCCGGGCGGCCCGAGCTGCGGCGGTAGGCTCACGTGGTGACTACGACCGCTGTCCCCACGCTCGCGAGCGGGCCTGGCGGACTGGACCTGGCCGGCATCACGGCGTCCGAGTCGTCGCTGCGGCGGTTCCTGCACGGGCTGCCCGGCGTCGACCAGGTCGGCGCCGAGGCGCGGGTCGCGACCCTGTCGACGCGGTCGATCAAGACCACGGCCAAGGCGTGGGCCATCGACCTGGCGATCTCGATGATCGACCTGACCACGCTCGAAGGACAGGACACCCCGGGCAAGGTCCGCGCTCTGTGCGCCAAGGCGCGCCGGCCCGACCCGGCGGACCCCACGGCCCCACAGGTGGCGGCGATCTGCGTCTACCCCGACCTCGTCGAGGTCGCGGCCGCCGCGCTGGCGGGCAGCGGCGTCAAGGTGGCCAGCGTCGCGACCTCCTTCCCCAGCGGCCGGGCGGCGCTGCCGGTCAAGCTCGCCGACGTACGCGCGGGCGTCGCAGCCGGTGCCGACGAGATCGACATGGTCATCGACCGCGGTGCGTTCCTCTCCGGGCACTACCTCGCGGTGCTCGACGAGATCGTCGCGGTGAAGGCCGCGTGCGGCGACGCGCACCTCAAGGTGATCCTCGAGACCGGTGAGCTCTCGACCTACGACAACGTCCGGCGCGCCTCGTGGCTGGCCATACTGGCGGGCGGTGACTTCATCAAGACCTCCACCGGAAAGGTGGCTCCCGCCGCCACCCTGCCGGTGACCCTGGTCATGCTCGAGGCGGTGCGTGACTTCCGCGACGCGACCGGGCGCCAGGTCGGCGTCAAGCCGGCCGGCGGCATCCGGACCAGCAAGGACGCGATCCGCTACTTGGTCGTCGTCAACGAGACGGCCGGTGACGACTGGCTCGACCCGGACTGGTTCCGCATCGGCGCCTCCAGCCTGCTCAACGACCTGCTGATGCAGCGCACCAAGCTGACGACCGGGCGCTACTCCGGTCCCGACTACTTCACCTTGGACTGATCGCATGAGTCCCGCCGGCAAGAAGTTCGAGTACGCCCCCGCGCCCGAGTCCCGCGCGGTCGTGACGCTGCGCTCGTCGTACGGGCTGTTCATCGACGGGGAGTTCGTCGACACCGCCGACGGTCGCACCTTCAAGACCATCAGCCCGGCGACCGAAGAGGTGCTGGCGGAGGTCACCGAGGCCGGCCCGACCGACGTGGACCGGGCCGTCGCGGCGGCGCGCCGGGCGTACCAGCGGACCTGGTCGAAGCTGCCCGCGCGCGAGCGGGGCAAGTACCTGTTCCGCATCGCGCGGATCATCCAGGAGCGCGCTCGCGAGCTGGCGGTGCTCGAGTCGCTCGACAACGGCAAGCCGATCCGCGAGTCGCGCGACGTCGACATCCCGCTGGTCGCGGCGCACTTCTTCTACTACGCCGGCTGGGCCGACAAGCTCTCGTACGCCGGGCTCGGACCGGATCCGCGACCCCTGGGCGTCGCCGGCCAGGTCATCCCCTGGAACTTCCCCCTGCTGATGCTGTCCTGGAAGATCGCGCCCGCCCTGGCCTGCGGCAACACCGTGGTGCTCAAGCCTGCCGAGACCACACCGCTCACGGCGCTGCTGTTCGCCGAGATCTGCCAGCAGGCGGACCTGCCGCCCGGCGTGGTCAACATCATCACCGGGGCCGGCGACACGGGCCGCGCGCTCGTCGAGCACGGCGGCATCGACAAGGTGGCCTTCACCGGCTCGACCGAGGTGGGCAAGATGATCGCTCGCTCCACAGCGGGCACTGCCAAGAAGGTCACGCTCGAGCTCGGCGGCAAGGCGGCCAACATCCTCTTCGACGACGCGCCGGTCGACCAGGCGGTCGAGGGCATCGTCAACGGCATCTTCTTCAACCAGGGCCACGTCTGCTGCGCGGGCTCGCGGCTGCTCGTGCAGGAGAGCGTGTACGACGAGGTGCTGGTCTCCCTCAAGCGCCGGCTCGGCACGCTGCGCGTCGGGGACCCCCTGGACAAGAACACCGACGTCGGCGCCATCAACTCGGCCGAGCAGCTGGCCCGGATCCGCGAGCTCTCGGAGGTGGGTGAGGCCGAGGGGGCCGAGCGCTGGTCGCCGCCGTGCGAGCTGCCGGAGCGGGGGTTCTGGTTCGCCCCGACGGTCTTCACCGGGGTCACCCAGGCCCACCGGATCGCCCGCGAGGAGATCTTCGGCCCGGTGCTGTCCGTGCTGACGTTCCGCACCCCGGCCGAGGCCGTGGAGAAGGCCAACAACACGCCGTACGGGCTCTCCGCGGGGGTCTGGACCGACAAGGGGTCGCGGATCCTCTGGATGGCCGACAAGCTGCGCGCGGGGGTCGTCTGGGCGAACACGTTCAACCGGTTCGACCCGACCTCGCCATTCGGCGGCTACAAGGAGTCCGGTTACGGCCGCGAGGGCGGCCGGCACGGGCTGGAGGCGTACCTCGATGCCTGACAGGACCAGCCGCTCCACGACAGACCGGATGCCGGTCCGCAAGACCTACAAGCTGTTCATCGGCGGCGCGTTCCCGCGTTCGGAGAGCGGGCGCTCCTACGAGGTCACCGACGTCAAGGGCCGGTTCCTCGCGAACGCCGCCCACGCGTCGCGCAAGGACGCGCGCGACGCCGTGCAGGCCGCCCGCAAGGCGTTCCCGGGCTGGTCGGGCGCCACGGCGTACAACCGCGGCCAGGTGCTCTACCGCGTGGCGGAGCTGCTCGAAGGCAGGCGGGCACAGTTCGCCGAGGACGTGCGGGCCGGTGAGGGCGGCTCGGCGCGCGCGGCCGCCGCCGCGGTGGACGCCGCGATCGACCGCTGGGTCTGGTACGCCGGGTGGGCCGACAAGATCGCCTCGGTGACCGGCTCGGCCAACCCGGTCGCCGGGCCCTACTTCGACTTCTCGGTGCCCGAGCCGACCGGCGTCGTCGCCGTCCTCGCGCCGCAGCAGTCCAGCCTGCTCGGGCTGGTCTCTGTCGTGGCCCCGGTGATCGTCTCCGGCAACACCTGCGTGGTCACGTCGTCCTCTGGTCGCCCACTGCCGGCCATCACGCTGGCCGAGGTGCTCGCCACCTCCGACGTGCCCGGCGGCGTCGTCAACGTCCTGACGGGCCAGCTCGCCGACACGGCACCGACCCTGGCCTCGCACATGGACGTGAACGCGGTCGACCTGGCCGGGGCTGCCGGCGACCCCGAGCTCTCGACCCGGCTCGAGGTGGCGGCGGCGGACAACCTCAAGCGGGTGCTGCGCGCCCCTGCCGCCGAGCCGGACTGGCGGGCCGAGCCCGGCATGGAGCGCATGCTGCGCTTCCTCGAGACCAAGACGGTCTGGCACCCGATCGGAGTCTGAGCGGCCGCCAGCGGCAAACGCGCCCAACGCTTGGGCCAGGCAAGGTTTTCAGTGCCGGTCACGGGCCGGAAACGTTCAGTTCGCCCCTAGTTGCGCCGATCCCCTACACTGGTAGCAGCGATCCACCTAGAGATCGCCCGGAGCCCCACGCGGGGTCCGGTCCCGAAACGGCCAGATCGTCGCCCGGCGACGACATGCGGGCACGGCCCGCAGCATGGCCGGCACAAGTGCCGAGCCGCCTCGCCCCCACCACGGTGGGTTGCGCGGGCGCCTCGGGTGGAAGGAGTTCCTCATGTACGAGGACGACTACGGTCCCTGGGACGACTGAGCGCTCCGCGCTCGGTGGACGACTGAGCGCTCCGCGCTCGGTCCCTCCCGGACCACATGACGAAGGCAGGCCCCCGCGTCCACCGGACGGGGGGGCCTCGCCGTCCCTGGTCAGACCTGGACCGCCAGCGCGGCGTACCCCGGCTTGATCACGTCGTTGATCAGAGCCAGCCGCTGGTCGAAGGGGACGAACGCCGACTTCATCGCGTTGACGGTCAGCCACTGGAAGTCCTCCAACCCCCAGCCGAACGCATCGGCGAGCTGCACGAACTCCTTCGTCATGCTCGTGCCGCTCATCAGCCGGTTGTCGGTGTTGACCGTGACCCGGAAGTAGAGCTTGCGCAGCAGCCCGATCGGATGGTCCTCGATCGACTTCGCGGCTCCGGTCATGACGTTGGACGTCGGGCACATCTCCAGCGGGATCCGCTTGTCACGCACGTACGCCGCGAGGCGCCCGAGCTGCACCTCGCCGTCCTCCTCGACGGTGATGTCGTCGATGATGCGTACGCCGTGGCCCAGCCGGTCGGCCCCGCACCACTGGATGGCCTGCCAGATGGACGGCAGGCCGAAGCCCTCGCCCGCGTGGATGGTGAAGTGGGCGTTCTCCCGCTGGAGGTACTCGAACGCGTCCAGATGCCTGGTGGGCGGGTAGCCCGCCTCGGCCCCCGCGATGTCGAAACCGGCCACTCCCTGGTCGCGGTAGGCAACCGCGAGCTCGGCGATCTCCATCGAGCGCGCCGCGTGGCGCATCGCGGTGAGCAGGGCACCCACCCGGATCGCCCGGCCGGCGGCCCGGGCCCGCGCCTCGCCCTCGCGGAACCCGGCGTTGACGGCCTCGACGACCTCGGCCAGCCCCAGATCCCCCGTCACATGCAGCTCCGGCGCGTAGCGCACCTCGGCGTAGACCACCCCGTCCGCGGCCAGGTCCTCGGCGCACTCGGCCGCGATCCGGGCGAGCGCGTCCGGCGTCTGCATCACGCCGACGGTGTGGACGAAGGTCTCCAGGTAGCGTTCGAGTGAGCCCGAGTTGGCCGCGTCGAAGAACCACCGCGAGAGGCCGTCGACATCGCCGGTCGGTAACCCCTCGTAACCAGTCTCGGCCGCCAGCTCGACCACGGTAGCGGGGCGTACACCCCCGTCCAGATGATCATGAAGCAGTACCTTTGGGGCACGACCCAGCAGATCGGCAGACAAAGACTTGGTCACGTGGGCACGCTACCGTCTGCCAAACTCTCAACCTCGGGCACGAGTCGCACGATGAAAGAGGCATGACTGTGGGCGCACGCGAGGATGTCCGGATCATCCGGCCCGCGGCCATCCTGGACGAGCGCGCCGCGGCGCAGGTCCTGCAGCAGCTGCGCCGGCTCGACGTCTCGGCCGGCGGTGTCTGGAACGCCACGTCGTCCCTCTGGCAGCGCTACGACGCACCCTGGGACGGCGTCGGTGGCACCCGCGGCGAGGCCCAGCTGCTGGGCTCGATCGCCGTCATGTACGACAGCCCCCACCGCCACGAGATCACCATCTACAAGGTGACCGTCACCGAGCCGGGCCTCAACCAGGGCTGGTCGGTCGAGAGCCTGTGCGACGACGCTCTCATCTGGGCCGGGCTGACCATCGGCACCTGCCCGCGCGCCGAGCTGGCCCAGCCGCCCACACCGGACCCGTTCCGTCGCGGCGACGACCGTCCTGTGGACCGGGGCCGGTAAGCACTCGGCTTCGCGGGGCGCCGGCTCAGGCCACCCGGTCGATGACGAGCGGCAGCAGGTCCGGACGAGCCCCCTCGGGAGCGATCACCACAGCCCCGTCCAGAGCCTCCACGGCCCGCGCGAAGCGCTCCGGTGTGTCTGTGTGCAGGGTGAACAGCGGCTCGCCGCCGCGGACGACGTCGCCGGGCTTGGCGTGCAACACGACGCCGGCGCCGGCCTGGACGGCGTCCTCCTTGCGGGCCCGCCCGGCACCGAGCCGCCAGGCCGCCACCCCGACGGCCAGGGCGTCCAGCTCGACCAGTACGCCGTCGGCGGGGGCGGCGACCACCTGGCTCTCGCGGGCCACCGGCAGCTCGGCGTCCGGGTCGCCGCCCTGCGCGGCGACCATCCGCCGCCACACGTCCATCGCCGAGCCGTCCGCCAGCCGGTCGGCGGGGTCGACCCCTTCCAGCCCGGCAGCGGCGAGCATCTCTCGGGCCAGCGCCAGGGTCAGGTCGACCACGTCGGCCGGTCCGCCACCGGCGAGCACCTCGACCGACTCGCGGACCTCCAGGGCGTTGCCTGCCGTGCGCCCGAGCGGTGTGGCCATGTTGGTGAGCAGCGCCACGGTGCGTACGCCGTGGTCACCTCCGAGCTCGACCATGGCGCGGGCCAGCTCGCGGGCCCGGTCGACGTCCTTCATGAACGCCCCCGACCCCACCTTGACGTCGAGCACCAGGGCGCCGGTGCCCTCGGCGATCTTCTTGCTCATGATCGAGCTGGCGATGAGCGGGATCGCCTCGACCGTGCCGGTCACGTCCCGCAGCCCGTAGAGCTTCTTGTCGGCCGGCGCCAGGTTGTCGCTCGCGGCGCAGACGACGGCTCCGACCTCGCGCAGCTGTGCGATGAACTCCTCGCCCGTCAGCGTGGCGCGCCACCCCGGGATCGACTCGAGCTTGTCGAGCGTGCCTCCCGTGTGGCCGAGCCCGCGGCCGGACAGCTGCGGGACCGCGGCGCCGCACGCCGCGACCAGCGGTGCGAGCGGCAGGGTGATCTTGTCGCCCACGCCACCGGTCGAGTGCTTGTCGGTGGTCGGGCGACCGAGGTCGGGGAAGCTGAGCCGCTCGCCGGAGGAGATCATCGCGTCGGTCCAGCGCGACACCTCGCGCCGCGACATGCCGTTGAGCAGGATCGCCATCGCCAGCGCCGACATCTGCTCGTCGGCCACGTCGCCACGGGTGTAGGCCGCGATCACCCAGTCGATCTGGGCGTCGGTGAGCTCGGCCCGGTCGCGCTTGGCGCGGATCACGTCCACCGCGTCGAACGAAGCGGCGTTCACCGGATCACCGGTGGTCCTCGAGGTCCTCGGGTCCGAAGGCGGCCGGCAGCACCTCGGTCATCGGCCGCACCCCGGAGGGCGTCTCGACCAGCAGGTCGGGCCCGCCGTGCTCCCAGAGCAGCTGCCGGCACCTCCCGCACGGCATGAGCAGCCCACCGCGGCCGTCCACGCAGGTGAAGGCGACCAGCCGGCCACCCCCGGACGCGTGCAGCGCCGACACCAGCCCGCACTCGGCGCACAGGGTCAGCCCGTACGACGCGTTCTCCACGTTGCAGCCCGACACCACGCGCCCGTCGTCGACCAGTGCCGCCGCCCCGACCCTGAACCCGGAGTAAGGCGCATAGGCCTGCTCCATCGCCTGTCGGGCAGTGCTGCGCAGGGCGGCCCAGTCGACGGCGGCCACGCTCACCCCTTCACGTACGGCACGCCGTCAGCTGCCGGTGCCTGCCCTCGCCCGACCAGCCCCGCGACGGCGAAGAGCGTGGCCAGGTACGGGAGCATGGCGAGGAAGGACGAGGGGATCGAGACGGGCGTGCCGACGATCGACAGCACGGTCTGCAGGGCGTCGGCGAAGCCGAACAGCAGGGCCGCACCGAGCGCACCGAGCGGCCGCCACCTGCCGAAGATGACGGCCGCGAGCGCGATGAAGCCCTTGCCCGACGAGATGTTCTTGCTGAACGCCCCGATGGTCCCGATGGTGAGGTAGGCACCGGCCAGCCCGGCTATGAGGCCGGCCGCGATGACGTTGACGTAGCGCGTGCGCAGCACGTTGATGCCGACGGTGTCGGCGGCCCTCGGGTGCTCGCCGACCGCCCGCGTGCGCAGCCCCCAGCGGGTGTGGAACAGCCCGACGTGGACGGCGATGATCAGGATGTAGGTCAGGTAGACGATGACGTTGGCGTCGAAGAGCAGCGGCCCGAAGAACGGGATGTCGCCGAGCAGCGGGAGCTGCTTGGGCCCGAAGAAGTTGGGGTTGTTGAACGTGTCGGCGTGCGGCTGCATCAGTGCGTCGTACAGGAAGCCGGTCAGGCCGAGCGCGAACACGTTGAGGACGACGCCGAGCACGACCTGGTTGACGACGTACCTGATGGCGAACACCGCGAGCAGGGCACCCATCAGCGACCCCGCAACCATCCCGGCGACCATCCCGACGCCGAGGCTGGACGCCACCGTCGCGGCCAGCGCCCCGGTGAACGCCCCGGCCAGCATCTGGCCCTCGATCGCCACGTTGATGACGCCGGAGCGCTCGCACATGATGCCCGCGAGGGCACCGAGGATCAGCGGTGTGGCCGTGAAGATGGTGTTCTGCAGCAGTCCGAGGAAGTCGATGGTCGTCCCCTTGGTACCGGTCATGGCCCAGCAGAGGAACGCCATCACGAAGCAGAAGATCGTGACCCCGAGCACCCAGCGCAGCTGTCGTCGGGAGAAACCGCGCCCGAGCTGCCAGCCCGCAAGGACCAGGACGAGGGCGCCGAGCAGGATCGCGGTGACGCGTGCCGGCAGGACGACGTCGGGCAGGTTGTGGGCGGCGGCGAGGCTCGACAGGCCGAATGTGGCGTCGTATCCCGCGTGCGACCCGAGCCCGAAGGCGAGCACGCAGAAGAGGCCGACGACGGCCAGCACGATCCCGGTGCCGATGCGGCGACGCCGCGACACCGGGACCTCGACGACCTCGTGGACCGTCGAGGACTCCGGGTCGACGGGTTGCTTGTCGGTGACGCTCACCCGTTCCACCCCTTCGCGAGCTGGCTGCCGCCGACCCCGGCGCCACGAGCCGCCTTGAGCCGGAAGATCGACCGGATCAGCGGGGGTGCGGCGATGAACAGGACGATCAGCGACTGGATGACCACGACCAGGTCGATCGGCGTTCCCGTGTCGGACTGCATCGCGACACCGCCGGCGCGCAGCGCGCCGAACAGCAGGCCGGCCAGCACCGTCCCGCCGGGTCGCCCGCGCCCGAGCAGCGCGACGGTGATGCCGTCGAAGCCGAAGCCGCCGTCGATGTCCGCCGTGATCGCCGGGTTGGTGCCGAGGATCTGGCTGCAGCCGGCCAGCCCCGCGAGCGCGCCGGCCAGCACCATCACGAGGATGTAGTTGCGCTCGACGCTCATCCCTGCCGTCCGCGCGGCGCTCGGGTTTGCTCCCACCGCTCGCAGCTGGAACCCGGTGGTGCTGCGGTCGAGCAGCCAGCCGACCCCGACGGCGGCGGCGAGCGCGATGATGATGCCGGCGTGCAGCCGCAGGTCCGACCCGAGCAGGTGCGGCAGGGTCGCGTTGGTGTCGACGACGCGGGAGATGGCCTGCTGGTACGGCGGGCGCTGGAAGCCCTTGACGCCGAGCAGGTAGGCGAGCAGGTACACCGCGACGTAGTTGAGCATGATCGTGGTGATGACCTCGTGGGCACCGGTCTTCGCCTTGAGGACGCCGGCCACCCCACCCCAGATCGCCCCTCCGATGATGCCTGCGGCCAGCGCCACGAGCAGGTGGATCACCACGGGAAGGTGCCAGGCGAAGCCGACGTAGCCCGCGAAGATGGCGCCCAGGATGATCTGGCCCTGGGCGCCGATGTTGAACAGGCCGGCGCGAAAGGCCAGACCCACCGACAGACCGGCGAGGATCAGCGGGATCGAGTTCAGCACCGTCTCGGACAGCGGGTTGAAGATCTCGGTCAGGCTGCCGCTGGAGAGTGCGTGCGGGTCGAGGATGGCTCCCTTGAGCAGCGCTCCGTAGGCGCTGGAGACCGCGGACCAGGCCCGGGAGAACGTGTCCCACGGGTAGGAGAAGAAGTAGTGCATGGCCTGGCGGGTCGGCTCGTCCGCCACCGCGATGAGCAGCCCGCCGACCACGACGGCCACCAGCAACGCGAGCACCGTGACGACGACGGCGTTGCCGTAACGGACCGCGTCCAACGCCCTGGTCCCCCACGACCGCGCGGGCGGTTGCGGCACTGCGTCCTCCGGGTCGGTGGGCGGTGGCGGGTCCGTCGCGGTCGGCGTGCTCATGCGTCCTCCTCGGGCTCGCCGTCGGGGACGGCGGCGGGCTCCGCCCCTCCGGTCGAGCCGGCCATCAGCAAACCGATCTCGTCTGCGGAGGTGCCGCCGGGCACCTCGCGGATGATGCGGCCGCGGTACATCACCGCGATCCGGTCGGCGAGCCCGAGCACCTCGTCGAGCTCGGTCGACACGACGACGACCGCCGTGCCGCTGTCGCGCTCCTCGACGATGCGCCGGTGCACGAACTCCATCGAACCGACGTCGAGACCTCGCGTGGGCTGAGCGACCACGAGCAGCTTGAGCGGCCGGGACAGCTCACGGGCGAGTACGACCTTCTGCTGGTTGCCGCCCGAGAGGGTGCCCACCGCCGCGTCGATCGACGTCGTACGTACGTCGAACTCCTCGACGCGATCGTGAGCGTTCTGCGCGATCCTGCCGAGGTCCAGCGCGAGCCGTCCGCCGAAGGGCGCCCGGTCGAAGATGTCGAGGACCATGTTCTCGGCCACCGTGAAGTCCGACACCAGACCGTCGTGCATCCGGTCCTCGGGGACGTAGCCCACTCCCGCGTCGAGCACCTCGTCGGTGCTCGCCCGGGTGACGTCGAGCCCGCCGATCTGCAGGGTGCCCGACGTCGGCCGGACCAGCCCCATGATGGTCTCGGTCAGCTCGGTCTGGCCGTTGCCCTGGACGCCGGCGATCGCATAGATCTCGCCGGCGCGCACGTCGAAGGACACACCGTCGATCAGCACCCGCCCGTCCGGGTCGACCAGCCGCAGGTCCGCGACCCGCAGCACCGGCTCGCCGGCCTCGGCCGCGGACTTCTCGATCTGCAGGTCCACCTGCCGGCCGACCATCATCGACGCGAGCTCCTGCTCGGTGGCAGAGGGAGCGGCCTCCCCGACCACGCTGCCGCGCCGGATGACGGTGATCCGGTCCGCGACCGCACGGACCTCCTTGAGCTTGTGGGTGATGAACACGATCGACTTGCCGTCGTCGCGCAGCCGGCGCATCACGCGCATCAGGTCGTCGATCTCCTGCGGGGTCAGGACCGCAGTCGGCTCGTCGAGGATCAGCACCTCGGCGTTGCGGATCAGCGCCTTGACGATCTCGACCCGTTGCTGCACGCCGACCGGAAGGTCGGCGACCAGGGCGTCGGTGGGCACCTCCAGCCCGCGCATCGCCTCGCGCACCTTGCGGCGGGCCTTTCGACGGTCGAGGAACGCCAGGGCTTTCGTGTCCTCGTGGCCGAGCATGACGTTCTCGGTGACGGTGAACACCGGGATCAGCATGAAGTGCTGGTGGACCATGCCGATGCCCGCCGCCATCGCGTCGGCCGGGCCGTGCAGCTCGACCGGCTTCCCGTCGACGAGGATCTCCCCCTCGTCGGGACGGTAGAGCCCGTAGAGCACGTTCATCAACGTGCTCTTGCCGGCACCGTTCTCGCCGAGCAGGGCGTGGATCTCACCCGGCTCGACCGTGAGGTCGATGCGGTCGTTGGCCACGAGGGCCCCGAACCGCTTCGTGATGCCCCGCAGTTCCAGCCTCAGGGCCGCCTCCTCGGTCGCTGCGCGCGGAGGGGAGGGCGGCGCTGCCACCCTCCCCTCCGACCTATGTGCTCGTCTCCGCCGTCACCGGCTAGCCAGGGAGGCTACTTCGGCTGCGCGGGAGACGTGATCTTGATCTTGCCGGAGATGATGTCCGCCTTGACCTGGGTCAGCTCCGACTGCAGGCTCGACGGCACCTTCGAGGCGAACTCGTGGAACGGGGCGAGCCCCGTCCCCTGGTTCTTCAGGGTGCCGATGCTGGTACCGGTCGGGAAGGCGCCGGACGCCGCGGCGGTGACGTACTTGTTCACGGCGTCGGCAAGGTTCTTGACCACGCTTGTGATGAAGTACTTGCAGTACTGCGGTGCGCTCACGCAACCGTCGGTGTCGACCCACATGACATTGACCTTGCCGCCGGAGGACTGCGCCAGCGCCCCTGCACCGAGGCCGGTGCCACCGGCGACCGGGAAGATGATGTCCGCGCCCTGCTGTGCGAAGGCCGCCGAGATCGACTTGCCCTTGTTCTGGTCGGTGAACGAGTTGGCGAACGTCCCTGCCTTCTGGTTCTTCTCGTTCCAGCCGAGGACCTGGACGTTCTTGTTCTTCTGCTGGTTGTAGTACTGGACGCCCTCCCAGAAGCCGTCCATGTAGATCGTGACCGGCGGGATGTTCACACCACCGAAGGTCGCGACCTTGCCGGTCTTGGTCATGCCGGCAGCGAGGTAGCCGCCGAGGAAGGCGCCCTGGGCGGTGTTGAACTGCATGCCGTAGACGTTGGGCTGGCCGGTGTTGCTGTCGATGATGCCGAACTTCTTGGTCGGGTTCTTCTTGGCGATCTTGATCATCGCGTCGGTCATCAGGCCGCCGACCGCGATGGTGGTCTGGCATCCCTTGGCGACCTCGGCGTTGAGGTTCGGGGTGTAGTCGTTCTGCGACGCGGACGCGACG
Source organism: Actinomycetota bacterium (assembly GCA_030841245.1). Classification (GTDB taxonomy): domain Bacteria; phylum Actinomycetota; class Actinomycetes; order JACCUZ01; family JACCUZ01; genus JAVEDG01. Next base: position 16,098 of record JAVEDG010000273.1, on the reverse strand, counting down.
TAGGAGATCGCAAGGTTGCTGTTCGCCTGTTTGGCGTCCGTCATGCCCTTCCACGACGACTGGTTGAACGAACGGTCGTCGACGCCACCGACGTCGAGGACCATGCACGCCTTGAGCGCCTTCCCTCCACTGCCCGGATTCGTGTTGTTGGTGCCCGTGCCCGAATCGCTCTTCGATCCGCAGGCGGACAGTGCGACAGCGAGAATGCCTGTCACAGCAACCGCTTGGACGATCTTCCTCACGTTTCCTCCAGCAGTGGGGTTGACGACACGCGGGACTATAGACCCCACAAGTGGCCTCCCGGCTCCGGCTCGTCCGGCGTCGTTCGTTACCGATCGGAGATGCGCGGCCTCGCGCGTGCGTTCCGGCGGTTCGGCCTCACCCTAGGGCCAACAGCGCCGCCCCGACGAACACGCGTGTCCCGATCGAGATCGCCCGCTCATCGGCATCGAAGAGCCCCTGGTGGAGATCGAGCCGGCGGGTCTCGTGCGGCGGCGACACCCCGAGTCGGGCCAGCGCCCCCGGCACGGTGGCGAGGTACCACGCGAAGTCCTCACCGCCGAGGCTCTGCTCGGTGTCGCCCACGGCAGCCGGGCCCTCCGTCGTCTCCACCGCGCTCCGCAGCAGCTCGATGCTGGTGGGCTCGTTGTCCACCGGCGGGACACCGCGGACGTACTCCACGTCCGCGCCCACGTCGTACGGCGAGACGATGGCCGCGACCAGCTCGCGGACGAGCTCGGGGGCACCCTGCCAGGCCACCGCGTCGAGGCAGCGCAGGGTCCCTTGTACCTCGCCCTCCTGGGGGATGGCGTTGACGGCGCGGCCGGCGGCCACGCGGCCCCAGACCACGCTGAGCGCCGCTCTGGGGTCGACCCGGCGGGACAGCGCTGCCGGCAGCTCGGTGATCACCCGGCCCAGCGCGTAGACGAGGTCACCGGTCAGGTGCGGTCGGGCGGTGTGGCCACCGCGGCCGAGCAGCCGTACCGTGATCGCGTCCGCCGAGGCCGTGATCGGGCCCGCCCGAAGGCCGAGCTGGCCGACCGGGCGATGCGGGTCGCAGTGCAGGGCGAAGATGCGCTCGACGTCACGCAGGCCGCCCGCCTCGATGACGGCTCGGGCGCCGCTGCGGGCCGACTCCTCGGCAGGTTGGAACACCAGGCGCACCCGGCCGGGCAGGCGACCGTCGCGGTCCAGCTCGGCCAGCACCAGGCCGGCGCCGAGCAGCGCGGCCGTGTGCATGTCGTGCCCGCACGCGTGGCAGACCCCCGGGACGGTGGAGGCGTAGGACACGTCCTTGCGGTCGTCGATCGGCAGGGCGTCGATGTCGGCACGCAGCGCCACGGTGCGCGGGCCGGACCCGATGTCGCAGAGCAGCCCGGTCCCCGACGGCAGCGCGACCGGCTCGAGACCGGCGGCCACCAGCCGCTCGTCCAGCAGCCGAGTGGTGCGTACCTCGGCCCAGGACAGCTCCGGATGTGCGTGCAGGTCACGGCGGAACGCAACCAGCTCGTCGGCGTTCGCCTTCACGAGCGTGGCGAGCTCCGGCGGCACTGTGGTCACTGGGCGAACCATACCGGCCGGGCGCCGCTGTCAGGACGCGTCGGCAGGCTGGTAGACACCCCAGACCTCCCGTAGCGCGTTGCACACCTCGCCGACCGTCGCCCTGGCGCGCAGCGCGTCGTGCATGGGGTAGAGCACGTTGTCCGTCCCGCGGGCGGCGTCCCGCAGCAGGTCGAGCAGGCGGTCCACCTCGTCCTGGTCGCGCTGCGCTCGCAGGTCGGCGAGCCGCCGTCCCTGCTGCTCCTCGATGGCCGGGTCGACGGGCAGCGGCTCGTAGACCTCGTCGTCAGGACGCACGTACCGGTTCACCCCGACGATGACGCGGTCGCCGGACTCGATGCCCTGCGCCACGTCGTACGCCGCGTGCTCGATCTCGCGCTTCTGGTAACCCGCCTCGATCGCGGCCACCGCACCCCCGAGGTCCTCGATGGTGGCCAGGTACTCGCCGATCTTCGCCTCGAGCTCGTCGGTCAGGCTCTCGACGGCGTAGGAGCCGGCGAACGGGTCGACCGTCGCGGTGAGGTCGCTCTCGTGGGCGATCACCTGCTGGGTCCGCAGGGCGAGCCGCGCCGCCTTCTCGGAAGGCAGCGCGATCGCCTCGTCATAGGAGTTCGTGTGCAGCGACTGGGTGCCGCCCAGCACCGCGGCCAGAGCCTGCACAGTCACCCGCACCATGTTCACCTCGGGCTGCTGGGCGGTCAGCTGCACCCCGGCCGTCTGGGTGTGGAAGCGCATCATCTGCGACCTGGGGTCGCGCGCGCCGAACTCGTCGCGCATGATCCGCGCCCAGATCCGCCGGGCCGCCCGGAACTTCGCGACCTCCTCGAGCAGCGTGGTGCGGGCGACGAAGAAGAAGGACAGCCGCGGCCCGAAGTCGTCGACGGCGAGCCCGGCGGCCAGGGCGGCCCGGACGTACTCGCGGGCGTCGGCGAGGGTGAACGCGACCTCCTGGGCGGGCGTGGCCCCGGCCTCGGCCATGTGGTAGCCCGAGATCGAGATCGTGTTCCAGCGCGGGATCTCTTTGTAGCAGTAGCCGAAGATGTCGCTGATCAGCCGCAGCGAGGCCTTGGGCGGGTAGATGTAGGTGCCGCGAGCGATGTACTCCTTGAGCACGTCGTTCTGGATCGTGCCGGTCAGCCGCGCCGGGTCGACGCCCTGGTCTTCCGCCACCAGCTGGTAGAGCAGCAGGAGCAGTGCCGCCGGGGCGTTGATCGTCATCGAGGTCGACACCTCGTCGAGCGGGATGCCTTCGAAGAGGGTCCGCATGTCGTCGACCGAGTCGATGGCGACCCCGACCTTGCCGACCTCGCCGTGCGCCTTGGGGTCGTCGGAGTCGTAACCCATCTGGGTCGGCAGGTCGAAGGCGACGGAAAGGCCGCCCGTGCCCGCCTCGACCAGCCGGTGGTAGCGCTCGTTGGACTCCTTCGCGGTGCCGAACCCGGCGTACTGGCGCATCGTCCAGGGCCGCCCGGTGTACATCGAGGGGTAGACGCCACGGGTGAACGGAAAGCTGCCGGCCTCGCCGAGGGCGGTGGCGGGGTCCCAGCCGTCGAGAGCCTCCGGGCCGTACACCGGCTCGATCGGCAGGCCGGACTCGGTCTCCCGTGCCATCGGGCGGGCCACCTTCCTCGTGCCGGTGTGGTGCTCAGATGCTAACCAGCGCCCGTCGCTCGACCCGATCAGCGGTACAGCGCCGGGCGTGACACACCGATGGGGTGTGGAGGACGATTCGGACACCGCCGACGCTCTATCTTGGGGCCGTTATGAACTCCCGCGCGCGGACCGGCCGCGCCCTGCTGACCGCCGTGATCGTGGCGCTCGCTGTCGGGACGAGCGGCGTCGCATCGGCTGGCACCCGTGCGGGCCAGCCCGTCGGCGGTCCGCTGCTCGGCACGCAGGGCGTAGTGATCCGCGGCACAGGTGCCACGACCCGGCTGCCCAGGCTCACGGCGGCCTCGTTCCTGCTCGCGGACCTGACGACCGGCGACGTGCTGGCGGCCAAGAACCCGCACGGCCGGCTCCGACCGGCGAGCACGCAGAAGATCCTCACCGCGATCACCGTGCTGCCGCGGCTGGACCCGGACACGGTCTACCGCGCCCAGTGGGCGGACGCTAAGGCAGTCGGGAGCCGGGTCGGCATCGTCCCGGACGCCACCTACACGGTGCGCAACCTGTTCGAGGGCATGTTCCTCATGTCCGGCAACGACGCGGCGCGCGCGCTCGCCGAGGCCGCCGGTGGGGTCCATCGGACGGTGGCGGCGATGAACCTCGAGGCCCAGGAGCTCGAGGCCATGGACACCCACGTGGTCAACCCCAGCGGGCTGGACGCGAAGGGACAGGTGTCCTCGGCGTACGACCTGGCGCTGTTCGCCCGGGCCGGGCTCGCCAGGAAAGACTTCCGGACCTACGTCACGACCGTCCACTCGACCTTCCCCGGCAAGATGCCCAGGAGGCACCACAGGCGCAAGACGTTCCAGATCTGGACCCAGGACCGGCTGCTGCTCAACTATCGCGGCGCATTCGGCGTCAAGACCGGCTGGACCACCAAGGCGCAAGGGACGTTCGTCGGCGTGGCCCGGCGGCACGGGCACGTGCTCCTCGCCACGGTGATGCACACCACGGCCAGCTCGTGGGAGGAGGACGCGGCACTGCTCGACTGGGGATTCCGGAACGTCGACACGCTCACCCCCGTCGGCACCCTGGACCGGCAGCCCGCGCCGCAGGCGGCACCGATCCGGCACACCCATGAGGCCGAGCGGGTGGTGACCGCAGCGGCTTCGGGCGCCACGGGGCACGGCGTGCCGTGGTGGCTCTGGCCGCCGCTGGCGCTGGCGGCAGTGGTGGCGGTGCTACGCGCCAGGGTCGTGCTGCTGCGGCGCCGGCGCCGCTTCTCCTACTGAGGCTGCACGCCGCCTTGGGTGGGTGTCGCTGACTGTCGGACGCGAGGGTCAGCGGTTGCGGTCGCGGACGCGGACGACCAGGGCGCCGACCGCGGCGCCGAGGCCGGCCGAGATGGCCGCGAGCCGCCAGGTCCGTCGCGGGTCGGGCGCGGGCAGGACCTCGTGCGGCACCAGGTCGTAGCCGGGCGGCGCCACTACCCGGACCGGCTCGGTCTTGGCAGCCAGGCCGGTGCTCCGGCCGGTCCCGGGTTCCCCGATGCCTCCCGGCGTCAGCGAGTAGGGCTGCGTCGCGGTCCAGGCGGCGGCGTACACCAGCAGGCGCGAGAGCAGGTTGATCCACACGAGCAGGCCGACGAGCACTCCGAAGGTCGCGTAGAGCGTTCCGCCCGCGTGCCCGATCAGGAAGGTGCCGAACAGCTTGAGGACCTCGAAGCCGACTGCCGCCAGCAACGCGCCGGTCCACACCCGCTCGAAGGGCAGGTGGACGCCGGCCAACCGCGACAGCAGGATCGCGAACAGCACCGTGTCGGCGAGCATGGCCAGCAGCACCGAGAGGATCTTGAGCGTGACGATGGCGGCGAGCGAGTCCCCGAGCCCGACCTTGTCGAGCAGCCAGGTCGTCGCCGCCGTGGCGAGGCTGCTGACGAACACCGACGCCAGCAGGCTGACGCCGAGGACCAGCAGGAGGAGCAGGTCGAGGACCTTCTTGCGCACGAGGCTCAGGGGGACGTCGAGCGTCCCGAACACCCGGCGCAGTCCGTCGCGAAGCGAGTCGACCCACCCCAAGCCGGAGTAGAGCAGACCGATGACGCCGATGATCCCGGCACTCGTCCTGGCCGCGACCACGTCATCGATGTTGATCTGCCCCTTGCCAGTCCCGATGAGGTTCGGGAAGGCACCCTGCACGGCCGTCGTGACCGAGTCCTGCGCGCCCGGGTAGAGGAAGCCGACGGCCGAGAAGGCGAGCGCGAGCAGCGGGAAGAAGGACAGGAAGCCGAAGTAGGTCAGCGCCGCTGCGATCTGGCCGCCGAGCACCTCGCTGTGGCGGTCGAGGGCGCGGACCGCGTGGTCCACGGCGGGGCGGCGCGCGCGCAGCCGGCGGGCCCGGTCGCGCAGCCGCTCGCGCCGGGAGGTCGGCGCCGCGGTCTCCATGGCTGGGCAGCGTTCCCGCTGGTCAGCGCGCTACACGCAGCGGCTCGGACCCAGCCGTTAGCCGGGTCACCGGGCCGTGTCCGGCCCCGGCAGCGGCTTGCCGAACGGGTAGTCGCGCTGCGGGCGCCACACCCCGTCCGCACCGTGCTCGTAGAGGCTGAAGCCCCGGACCGAGAAGCGCGCGTCGTAGCTCGCCAGCTCGGCGTACGCGCGGTCGAGCACCTCCGTTGGCAGGTCGTGCGCCACCGTCACGTGCGGGTGGTAGTAGAACGAGAGCTCGCGGGCGAGCGTCCCCGACCGGACCTGGGCCTCGAGTCGCTCGCAGTCGCCGATCCCGGAGGCCAGCGCCACGAACACGACCGGGGAGACCGGGCGGAACGTGCCGGTGCCCCGCAGGTGCAGCTCGAAGCGCTCCCCGGCCAGCGCGACCTTGCGCAGGTGCTCGTCGATCTCGGGCAGGTCCGCCTCGTGCACCTGGGTCGGCGGGAGCAGGGTGACGTGGGTCGGGATGGCGTTGGCGAGCGAGTCGCCGTAGGACTCCCGGACCTCCTGCAGCCGGGAGCCGTGCGGCTCGGGGATCGCGATCGCCACGCCGATGGTGCGGGCCGGGCTCGCGACGCCAGCCATCTAGGGCCTCGCCGGGGGGAGGAAGCCGACCCTGTCGTACGCCGCGGCCAGCGTCGGCCCGGCGACCGCCCGGGCCTGCTCGGCTCCGCGGGCCAGCGACCGGTCGAGCTCGGCCGGGTCGTCGAGGAAGCCGCGGACCCGCTGCTGGAACGGCACGGCGAACTCGAGCACGGCCGCGGAGACCTCCTTCTTCAGGTCCCCGTAGCCGGCACCCGCGAACCGCTCCAGCAGCTCGGGCACCGGCTCGCCGCTGAACGAGGAGAGGATCGCGAGAAGGTTGCTCACGCCCGGCTTCTCGACGGGGTCGAAGACGACCTCGCGACCGGCGTCGGTGACGGCCGACCGGATCTTCTTGTCGATCACCTTCGGGTCGTCGAGCAGCCAGACCACGCCGGTGCCGCCGATGCTCTTGGACATCTGCTTGTCGACGAGCTGCAGGTCGTAGATCTTGGCGGTCTCGCGCAGGATGTAGGGCTCGGGCACCCGGAACGTCTCGCCGAAGAGCCGGTTGAAGCGTTGGGCCAGGTCGCGGGTGAGCTCGATGTGCTGACGCTGGTCCTCGCCGACCGGCACCTGGTCGGCCTGGTAGAGCAGGATGTCGGCCGCCTGCAGGACGGGGTAGGTGAACAGGCCCACGGAGGCGCTCTCACCGCCGCTGCGGGCTGCCTTGTCCTTGAACTGCGTCATCCTGCTGGCCTCGCCAAAGCCGGTGACGCAGCCGAGCACCCAGGCCAGCTGGGCGTGCTCGGGCACGTGGGACTGCACGAACAGGGTCGACCGATCGAGGTCGACGCCGGCCGCGAGGTACTGCGCCGCGGTCACCCGGGTGCGCTCGCGCAGCTCGGCCGGGTCGTGCTCCATGGTGATCGCATGCAGGTCCACGACGCAGTAGAACGTGTCGTAGGTGTCCTGCATCGCCACCCACTGCCGCAGCGCGCCCAGGTAGTTGCCCAGGTGCAGTGAGGCGGCGGTCGGCTGCATGCCGGAGAGGACGCGGGGCATGCGCGCCATTGTGCCAGTGGCCGGGCCGGTCACGGTCGGCTCGGGTGACCCGCGGCCGGGTCGGGCTGAGGCGTTCCGTCCGCCTGCTCGGGGCCCTGCTGAGCGTCCGGCAGCGCCGCGAGGCGCATCCGGGCGATCCGGCGGCCGTCGAGCTCGGTGACGGTGAACCGGTGGCCGGCCGCCTCGACCACGTCGTCGAGCTCGGGCAGCCGGCCGAGCTCGTTGATGACGAAGCCGGCCACCGTCTCGTAGGGGCCTTCCGGCAGCTCGATCCCGGTGCGGTCCTCGAAGTCCTCGAGGTTGAGGAGCGCGTCGACCTCGATCTCACCGCCGCCGAGCGGCCGGGCCTGCTCCTCCTCCACGTCGTACTCGTCGTGGATGTCGCCGATGACTTCCTCGACGAGGTCCTCGAGCGTGACGATGCCGTCGGTGCCGCCGTACTCGTCCACGACGATCGCGAGGTGATGCCCTTCCCGACGCATCTCCGAGAGGCCCGACAGAACCCGCTTGGTGCCGGGCATCATCTTGACCGGCCGGCTGATCTCACCCACCCGGACCGAGCGGCCGGACACCTCCGGGGCGAACAGGTCGCGCACGTGCACGAAGCCGACAACCTCGTCCGGCGAGTTGCGGATGACGGGGTAACGCGAGTGCGGGTTGTTCGAGGAGAGGCGCACGGCCTGGAAGACGGGCGTCGAGGCGTCGAGGAAGTCGACCTCGGTGCGCGGCACCATCACCTCGTGCAGCTGGCGGTCGCCCGCCTCGAACACGTCCTCGATCAGCTGCCGCTCCTCGGTGCCCAGCGTCTCGTGTGCGGCCACGATGTCGCGCAGCTCGCCCTCGGAGATGGTGTCGCGCGAGGCGCGCGGGTCACCGCCGAGGATGCGCACGATCACGTCGGAGGACCGGGACAACAGCCAGATGACCGGCCGCGACACCCGCGCAACGCCTTCGAGGAAGGGCGCGACGAAGAGGGCGATGCGCTCGGCGCGCTGCAGCGCCAGGCGTTTGGGAGCCAGCTCGCTGATCACCAGGGCGAGGTAGGTGATGATCAGCGTGACGACGAGGAACGCGGTCCAGTGCGCCGCGCCGTCGGACAGTCCCCAGCCGCGCAGGACCGGTGAGAGGTCGTCGGCGAACGCCGACGCACCGAAGGCGGCCGAGAGGAAGCCGGCGAGCGTCACCCCGACCTGCACCGAGGCGAGGAAGCGGTTGGGGTCCTCGTGCAGGTGGGCGACCTGCTTGCCGCGCTTGCCGCGCTGGGCGAGGGCTCGGACCTGGCCCTCACGCAACGAGACGAGAGCGATCTCGGACCCGGCGAAGAAGCCGCCTACGAGCAGGAAGAACAGGACGAGCAGGGCGTTGCCGATGGTTCCGTTCACGGCGTACCGCGGTTCCCGCGTCGAGGCACGACAGCAAGGCGGCACGCCGGACTAGAGCAACCGTCCATGCCCAGCAAGAGTAGACGAACCGGACGCCCGGCCCACCCCGGCGCCTTCGGGCCGCCCCCGGGTGCGACCTGCCTCAGCCGGCCATCGTCTTGGTCAGGCCCTCGTCGAGGGCGGCCAGGAAGTCCTCGGTGTCGAGGAACGGCTGGTCCTCGCCCACGAGCTGCGCGAGATCCTTGGTCATCGCACCGGCCTCGACGGTCTCGACGCACACCTGCTCGAGCCGCTGGGCGAAGTCGACCACCTCGGGGGTCGAGTCGAGCTTGCCGCGCTGCTCGAGCCCGCGGGTCCAGGCGAAGATCGAGGCGATCGGGTTCGTCGAGGTCGGCTTGCCCTGCTGGTGCTGGCGGAAGTGCCGGGTCACCGTGCCGTGCGCCGCCTCGGCCTCGACCTTGCCGTCGGGCGTCATCAGCACCGACGTCATGAGGCCCAGTGACCCGAAGCCCTGGGCGACCGTGTCGGACTGCACGTCGCCGTCGTAGTTCTTGCACGCCCAGACGTAGCCGCCCTCCCACTTCAGCGCGGCCGCGACCATGTCGTCGATCAGCCGGTGCTCGTAGGTCAGCCCCTTCGCGTCGAAGTCGGCCTTGAACTCCGACTCGAACACCTCCTGGAACAGGTCCTTGAACCGCCCGTCGTACGCCTTGAGGATGGTGTTCTTGGTCGACAGGTAGACCGGGAAGCCTCGCTCCAGGCCGTAGCGCAGAGACGCTCGGGCGAAGTCGCGGATCGAGTCGTCGAAGTTGTACATCCCCATCGCGACACCACCACCGGTGAACGTCGCGACGTCGAACTCCATCGGCTCGCCCCCGTCCTCCGGCGTGTAGGTGATCGTCACCTTCCCCGGGCCGGGGACGACGAAGTTCTGCGCGCGGTACTGGTCGCCGTGGGCGTGACGTCCGATCACGATCGGCTTGGTCCAGCCGGGCACCAGCCGCGGGATGTTGGAGATGACGATCGGCTCACGGAAGATGACGCCGCCGAGGATGTTGCGGATCGTGCCGTTCGGCGAGAGCCACATCTTCTTCAGGCCGAACTCCTTGACCCGGGCCTCGTCCGGAGTGATGGTCGCGCACTTCACGCCGACGCCGTACTGCTTGATCGCCTCGGCCGCGTCCACCGTCACCTGGTCGTCGGTCGCGTCGCGGTGCTCGATGCCGAGGTCGTAGTACTTCAGGTCGACGTCGAGGTAGGGATGGATCAGCCGCTCCTTGATGAACGACCAGATGATGCGGGTCATCTCGTCACCGTCGAGCTCTACGACCGGGTTGGCGACCTTGATCTTGGCCATGTGCGGCGCTCCTCGTGCGGTCAGTGGTCGGCGCGGACGGGCACGCCGTACGGCGAGTGGTGGATGTCTAGATCAGGCCGAGCGACCGCACGGCGTCGCGCTCCTCGGCCAGCTCGGCCACCGAGGCGTCGATGCGGGCCCGGGAGAAGTCGTTGACGTCCAGGCCCTCGACGATCTCCCAGCTGCTGCCCTTCGAGACCACCGGGAAGGACGAGATGAGGCCTTCGGGCACGCCGTAGGATCCGTCGGAGGCGACCGCGGCCGACGTCCAGTCGTCGGCCCCGGTCCCGTGGACCCAGTCGTGCACGTGGTCGATGGCTGCGTTGGCGGCCGACGCGGCCGAGGAGGCACCACGGGCGTCGATGATGGCGGCGCCGCGCTTGGCGACGGTCGGGATGAAGTCGTTCTCCAGCCAGCCCTGGTCGTCGACCACCTCGGTGGCCTTCTTGCCCGCGACCTCGGCGTGGAAGATGTCGGGGTACTGCGTCGCCGAGTGGTTGCCCCAGATGGTCAGCCGGCGGATGTCCGCGACGTCCGCCCCGGTCTTTCGAGCCAGCTGGCTGATCGCCCGGTTGTGGTCGAGCCGGGTCATCGCGGTGAAGCGGTCGGCAGGGACGTCGGGTGCATGGGCCTGGGCGATCAGCGCGTTGGTGTTCGCCGGGTTGCCCACCACCAGGACGCGTACGTCGTCGGCCGCCCCTGCGTTGATGGCCACGCCCTGCGGCTTGAAGATCCCGCCGTTGGCCTCGAGCAGGTCGCCCCGCTCCATCCCCGGGCCGCGCGGCCGGGCACCGACGAGCAGCGCCACGTTGACCCCGTCGAAGGCCTTCGTCGCGTCATCGGTGATGTCGATGCCGGCGAGCATCGGGAAGGCGCAGTCGTCCAGCTCCATGGCGGTGCCCTCGGCCGCCTTGAGTGCGGCGGTGATCTCGAGCAGCCGCAACCGGACCGGCACCTCCGGCCCGAGCAGCGCTCCGGACGCGACGCGGAAGAGCAGGGCGTAGCCGATCTGGCCGGCGGCTCCGGTGACGGTGACGGTGACGGGTGTGCGGGCCATGGCTCGCTCTCCTTCTCGACCGCGCCGCGGTGCCGAGTTGCGGCACACCGACCGGCGCGAGATATCTCGTCGTCAAGACAGTTTCTTCGCCGAGGCTATCCCAGGCAAGAGCACGGCGGGGAACCGGGCTGCCGCTCCGAAGCCGGCCTGTGCCGCCCGTCGCTCAGCCGCTCGGGCGCGTCGCTCAGCCCCTCGGGGTCGGGATCACGGCGGCGAGGATCTCGATGGTCAGGCCCAGCGCGAGCATGACTGCGACGTCGAACGGCCGGCTGCGGACCACCAGCAGTCCCACCCGGCGCGGAGGGAGCACGGTCCGGGCCACCGCCGCGCACAGCACCGAGGCGCCGAGCAGCTGGCAGCCGGGCCGGAAATGGCCGGCCGCCACGACGACGAGGCCCGCCGCGCCCAGCAGCAGGACCAGCAGCAACGGCCACTGCCGACCGACGAAGCCGCCGCGGATCGGCGGCAGCGGGTCCAGGCCGGCAAGCGGGTCCAGCGGCGAGTCGTGCGGGCCCGGGCGCGGCTCCGGCGGTGACGGGTCCGGCGGGGAGTCGTGCAGGCCCGGGCGCGACACCGGCGGTGGCGCGCCCTGCTGCGGCGCCGCCGGCTCGTCGGCGGACACGCTCACACCCCGCCCACCCGGCGCTCCGCGGCCTCCATGCCCACCCGGCGCTCCGCGGCCTCCACGACATTGAGCAGCAGCATCGCCCGGGTCATGGGGCCCACCCCCCCGGGCATGGGCGCGAGGAACCCCGCCACGTCGCGCACCTGCGGAGCGACGTCCCCCACCAGCCCAGCGTCCGTGCGCGTCGTGCCCACGTCGAGGACGACGGCACCGGGCCGAACCGCCTCGGCCGAGATCAGGCCTGCCACCCCTGCGGCCGCCACGAGGATGTCTGCCCTCCCGACGTGCTGGATCAGGTCCTTGGTCCCGGTGTGGCACAGCGTCACCGTGGCGTTCTCGGTACGCCGGGTCAGCAGCAGCCCCAGCGGCCGCCCGACGGTGACCCCACGTCCGATCACGACGACCTCTGCACCGTCGAGTGCCACGTCGTAGCGCCGCAGCAGCTCGACGATGCCCCGCGGGGTGCAGGGCAGCGGCGCCGCACGACCGAGGACCAGCCGGCCCAGGTTGAGCGGGTGCAGCCCGTCGACGTCCTTGTCGGGGTCGACCCGTTCCAGCACCACGTTGGCGTCAAGGCCGCGGGGCAGCGGCAGCTGCACCAGGTAGCCGGTGCACGCCGGGTCTGCGTTGAGCTCGTCGACGACCCGCTCGACGTCGGTCTGCGTCGCGGTCGCGGGCAGCTCGCGCTGGATCGACTCGATGCCGACCTGGGCGCAGTCGCGGTGCTTGCCCGCGACGTAGGCACGGCTTCCGGGGTCGTCACCCACCAGCACGGTCCCGAGCCCGGGCACGACGGCCTGCTCCCGCAGCCGCGCCACGCGGCCCCGCAGGTCGTCCTTGATCTCGGCGGCGACGGCCTTGCCGTCGAGGATCGTCGCGGTCACGGTGTCCGAGTCTTTCACGCGCCGGCCGCTCCCGGGCCAAGGACGGCTGGCGACAGCCACGGTCTGCTGAGAGGGACGGCTGTGGGCAGTTCCAGTGGCGCGAAATGGTCGAAATTTCGGTCTCGGAGCAGCCAGGTTGCGCCACTGGAGGACGGTCAGTGGAAGAAGTGCCGCGTCCCGGTGAGGTACATCGTGAGCCCGGCACCGGCCGCCGCCCCGATCACGGCCTCGTCGCGCAGCGACCCGCCGGGCTGGACCACCGCCCGCACGCCCGCCTCGGCGAGCACCTCGAGCCCGTCCGGGAACGGGAAGAACGCGTCCGAGGAGGCAACGGAGCCGGCGGCCCGGTCACCCGCCCGCGCCACCGCCAGCCGAGCCGAGTCGACCCGGTTGACCTGGCCCATTCCGACACCGACCGTGGCCCCGTCGTGCGCGAGCAGGATCGCGTTGGACTTGACCGACCGGCAGGCCCGCCAGGCGAACTCGAGGTCCTGCAGGGTCGCCGGGTCGGCGGGTTCCCCGGTCGCGAGGGTCCACCCGGGTGGCGCGTCGCCCGGCTCCGTTACCGAGTCGGCGCTCTGCGCGAGCACACCACCGCAGATCTGCCGCCACTCCGTGCCGAACCCACCCGATCCCGACACCTTCAGCAGCCGGATCGGCTTCTTGGCGCTGAGCACCTCGACCGCGCCGTCCTCGAAGTCGGGCGCGGCGACCACCTCGGTGAAGATGTGTGCGACCTGCTCGGCCATCGCCTTGGACACCGCCCGGTTCACCGCGATGACCCCGCCGTACGCCGACACCGGGTCGCACTCGTGCGCCTTCCGGTGCGCCGTCGCAACATCGTCGGCGACCGCGATGCCGCACGGGTTGGCGTGCTTGATGATCGCGACGCACGGCGCGGCGAAGCTGTTGGCGGCACGCAGGGCGGCATCGGTGTCGACGTAGTTGTTGTACGACATCGCCTTGCCGTGCAGCTGTTCGGCGTTACCGAAGCCCATCCGGTCACCGGGCCGGGCGTACAGCGCCGCCCGCTGGTGCGGGTTCTCCCCGTAACGCAGCACGTCGCGCCGTTCCAGCGCGAAGCCGACGAAGGCCGGCCACTGCGACTCGTCGACGGTCCCCTGGGCGAACCACGACGCCACCGCCACGTCATACGCCGCGGTGTGCGCGAACGCATCGGCGGCCAGCCGCCGCCGCTGGTCGAGAGTGAAGCCGCCGGACGCCGCGGCCTCGAGCACGTCGGGGTAGCGGGCCGGGTCCACGACCACCGCGACCGAGGGATGGTTCTTGGCGGCCGCGCGCACCATGCTGGGGCCGCCGATGTCGATCTGCTCGACGCACTCGTCGGGCGACGCGCCGCTCGCGACGGTCTCGGTGAAGGGGTAGAGGTTGCCCACGACCAGGTCGAAGGGCTCGATGCCGAGCTCCTCGAGCTGCGCGCGGTGCCGGTCGAGGCGCAGGTCGGCGAGGATGCCGGCGTGGACGCGCGGGTGCAGCGTCTTGACCCGCCCGTCGAGGCACTCGGGGAAGCCGGTCAGGTCCGCCACCTCGGTGACGGGCACGCCGGCTGCACTGATCCGCTCCGCCGTCGAGCCGGTCGAGACGAGGGACACGCCCGCCTCGTGCAGGCCGCGGGCCAGGTCCTCGAGACCGGTCTTGTCGTAGACGCTGACCAGGGCGCGCCGCAGCGGCCGGATGTCCTCGCTCACGGGATGGTGACCCTTCTTCCGGTGACGGTCCAGCCCTCGCGGGCCATCCGGCCGACGACGTCGACGAGCACCCGGCGCTCCTCCACCTTGATCCGTTCGTGCAGGCTCGCCTCGTCGTCGCCGTCGAGGACCGGGACCGCCGCCTGGGCGACGATCGGGCCGGTGTCGACACCCCCGTCGACGACGAAGACGGTGCAGCCGGACACCTTGACCCCGTGGGCCAGCGCGTCGCGGGCCCCGTGCATGCCCGGGAAGGCCGGCAGCAGGGCCGGGTGGGTGTTCAGGTAGCGGTTCGGGAAGCGCGCGAGGAAGCCGGACCCGGCCAGCTTCATGAAGCCGGCGGACACCACCAGGTCCGGCTCGTGACCTGCGACGGCGTCGGCGAACGCGGCGTCCCAGTCCTCGCGCGTCTCGAAGTCGGCGACCCGCAGGACGAACGTCGACACCCCGGCGGCCTGAGCCCGGGCAAGGGCCGGGATGTCCTTGCGGTCGGCGCCGACGGCGACCACGTTCACGCCGTACGCCGGGTCCTCGCTCGCCTCGAGCAGTGCCGCGAGGTTGGTCCCGGTGCCGGACACCAGCACCACCACGCGCGCCGGGACACCGCTGCTGAGCCTCACGTGGACCGACGATATCCGTGGGGTCGTAGGCCGGCGCTCAGCCGTCCCGGTGCGGACGCAGCACGCCCGGGTTACGCACGACGAGCGTGGCCAGGGCGCTGCCACCCACCCAGGCCGCCACCGCCGCTGCCGCGACCAGCGGTGCCGGACCGACCGTGGCCATCCGGCCGGGACCGATCGGCCCGGACGCCAGCGCCGCAAGGACCCCGATGACCGCACCGCTGGCGAGACCGGTCCCGAGACCGGTGACCAGCAGCCCGCGCCACGAGCCCAGGACCCGTTCGGGCCCGCTGCGGTCGAGCCGCCCGGCGAGCAGCGCTGCGACCACGCCGGCGACGACCGGCAGCAGGAACACGACCGGCCCCACGCCCCCACCGCCTGCCGGCAGGGCCGCGAGCAGCGGGAACGCAGGCACAGCACCGAGGTGGGAGCCGCTGACGGTGACCGCGGTGCCGGTACCGACCGCGAAACCGGGGCCGGCGACGTACGCGACCGCCCAGACGACCGCGGTGGGCAGGTAGGCGATGCACAGGAGCACGACGATCAGCCCGCCGGTCGCGCCCGGGTGCAGCCCGACCAGCAGCGCGCGGGCCCGGTACAGCCCGGCGAGCAGGGCGAGACCGGCCAGCAGCGCGCCGCCGCCGCCGAGGACGCACAGCACTCCCAGGCAACCGCGGAGCACCAGCCGCAGCTCTGCCGGGAGGCGGCGCAACACGCCGGCCCAGCCCGCGGCCCCTTGGACCACCCCGGCCCCGCCGGCCACGGCAGCGATCCCGGCGGCTCCGAGGAACGCGCTGACCGGCGCGGGCCGGACGACGTCGGTGCGGGCCAGCAGCGAGACCAGCACCGCCAGCACGGCGTACGTCGCCGTCACCACGGCCGTGAGCGCCACTGCGCCCCGCTGTCCCACCACCCGGCTGGCTCGGGCCGCCCGGGCCGACATGGTGAACAGCAGCCACGCGGGGCCCACCAGCAGTCCGAGCGGGACGACCTGGAACGCGGCGGATCCCACGGCGAGCTCCGTGTGCTGGGCGCCGAGCCACACCTGCAGAGCCCCCGCGACCGCCTCGGTGGCGCTGGCACCGCTGTCGGCAGCGGTGGCCCAGCCCACCAGCACGACGACCATGACGGTGAGCAGCCCGAGCGAGGCGGCCTTGAGCGCGGCCTGCAGCCCCGCCACCGAGACGCTCAACGCGACGTCGTCGTGCGGCGGCGCCCGATGT
>JAVEDG010000260.1 GCA_030841245.1 Actinomycetota bacterium | reverse complement strand
GGGAAAGTCGGCCGTCTACTTCGTCGCCACGGCGCTGGTCCGGGCGCGCGGCGGCGGCCCGACGCTGATCGTGTCGCCGCTGCTGGCCCTGATGCGCGACCAGGTCGAGGCGGCCCGACGAGCAGGGCTGCGGGCGTTGAGCATCAACTCGGCCAACGCCGAGGAGTGGGGCGAGATCGGTGCGGCCCTGGCTGCTGACGAGGTCGACCTGCTGCTCGTCAGCCCCGAGCGGCTGAACAACCCGCGGTTCCGCGAGGAGCAGCTGCCGAGATTGGCCGAGCAGACCGGGTTGCTGGTCGTCGACGAGGCGCACTGCATCAGCGACTGGGGGCACGACTTCCGACCCGACTACCGGCGGATCCGCGACCTGCTCAGCGAGCTGCCGGTGGGCCGGCCCGTCCTCGCCACCACCGCGACGGCCAACGCGAGAGTGGTCGACGATGTCGTGGAGCAGCTCGGAGCCGGGGGAGCGCCGGTGCGGACGGTGCGGGGCTCCCTGGCCCGCGACAGCCTCCGCCTGGGTGTCCTTGACCTGCCGACACCGGACGCCAGGCTCGGCTGGCTCTCCGCGCGGCTCGGCGATCTCCCGGGCTCGGGAATCGTCTACACGTTGACCGTGTCGGCCGCTGAGGACACGGCGACGCTGCTCCGTGAGGCCGGTCACGACGTACGTGCCTACACGGGTCGCACCGACCCGGCCGACCGGCTGGAGCTGGAACAGGCGCTGCGCGACAACTCGCTCAAGGCGCTCGTCGCGACCAGCGCTCTCGGGATGGGCTTCGACAAACCGGACCTCGGTTTCGTGGTCCACCTCGGTGCCCCGTCGTCGCCAGTCGCCTACTACCAGCAGGTCGGGCGGGCCGGGCGGGCCACGGAGCGAGCCGACGTCCTGTTGCTGCCCGCTGTGGCGGACCGCGACATCTGGCACTACTTCGCGACCGCGTCGATGCCCCGCCAGCCCGATGCCGACGCCGTGATCACAGCACTGGAGGCGTCCGAAGCACCGATGTCGACCGCCGCCCTCGAGACGGTGGCCGACGTCCGTCGCACCCGGCTGGAGCTGCTGCTCAAGGTGCTCGACGTCGACGGTGCCGTACGCCGGGTCAGCGGCGGCTGGGCCGCGACCGGTCGCCCGTGGCACTACGACGCCGTCCGCTACGACCGGGTCTCCGCCACGCGGGAGGCCGAGGCGGCCGCGATGCTCGCCTACCTGCAGACCCCGGGCTGCCGGATGCGCTTCCTGCAGGACGCACTCGACGACCCGAGCGCGGCCGACTGCGGTCGCTGCGACCGGTGCGCGGGACAGTGGTACGACGAGACCGTCCCCGACGGTGCGGTCCAGGCTGCAGGACGCCGGTTGTCCCGCGTCGGCGTCCCGGTCGAACCGCGCGTCCAGTGGCCCACCGGGATGCCGCGACTGGGCGTCGCGCTGCACGGGCGGATCGGGGCGGACGAGCGGGTCGAGGAGGGCCGTGTGGTCGGCCGGCTCACCGATCTCGGGTGGGGTCAGCAACTCCGTGCCGTCCTCGCGCCCGACAGTCCCGACTCCTCGGCCGACGAGCGGCTGCTGGCCGCCTGCGTCGAGGTGCTGGCCGGGTGGCGCTGGGCACAGCGACCGGTTGCGGTCGTCGCCGTGCCGTCGGTGTCGCGCCCTGTTCTCGTCGGGTCGGTGGCCCGGCACCTCGCGTCATTGGGTCGGCTCGATGACCTGGGCTCGCTCGGCCTGACGACGCAGCAGCCGAGCGGTGGGCCGGGTGGCAACAGCGCGTTCCGGCTGGCGGCCGTGCACGACCGGTTCACCGTCCCGGCCGGGCTCGCGGAACGGCTGTCCGCCATGGGCGGGCCCGTCCTGCTCGTCGACGACCTGCTGGACTCCCGCTGGACGCTGACCGTCGCGGGCGCGCTGCTGCGTCGCCACGGAGCCCCGTCCGTGCTGCCGTTCGCGCTCGCCGCGGCTGCGTAGCGCGCCGCCCCGACGAGCACGACTGAGCCGGCGGCACACGCTCCGAAGGGACCAAGGTCCCGTGGAACCGACCCTCCTGGCCGCCGAGCGGGTGACCTCCGCCTCCGGACGGCGCACGGTCGCGAGGCCGAGTCTTATGAACGTCAGGTTCGACGGAATGTGGTCGGCGCAAGATGCCGGCCGTTGGAATAAGGAGGCACATCATGCGCCGTAAGACGTTCGACACACTCATCAGCACAGGAGGGCTTCTCCTCGCGGCTGTCCTGCTTGTCGCCGGTGGACTGCTCACCTGGGCCCACACGTTCATCGACACCCAGGTGCACAGCCAGCTCGCAGCCCAGCAGATCTACTTCCCGAAGGCCGGCGACGAGGGCCTCAAGCCCAAGGAGATCGGCCCGTTCCTCAACCAGTACGCCGGCCAGCAGCTCACGACCGGTGACCAGGCGAAGGCCTACGCCGACCACTTCATCGCCGTGCACATCAACGAGATGACCGGTGGCAAGACCTACTCGCAGGTGTCCGCTGCAGCCATGGCGGACCCGACGAACGTGAAGCTCCAGGGCACGGTCGCCACCGTGTTCAAGGGTGAGACCCTGCGTGGCCTGCTGCTCAACGCCTACGCGTTCGGGAAGATGGGCCAGATCGCGTTCATCGCAGCCATCGCCGCCTTCATCGGTGCCGGGCTGTTCCTGCTCCTCGCAGCGCTCGGCTTCGTGCACAGCCGCCGCGTCACCGTCGAGGACGAGCTGTTCCACCACCTCGGCTCGCGGACCCCGGCGACCGTCGAACCGTAAACCGGGGACGTGAGTCGGACCGGGAAGGTCCTGCCGGCGTCAGCCGCGCAGGACCTTCTCTCCCGTGTCGGCAGGTCGACATTCGTCGGCTGCCGTTCACGCGTCTTCCGCCGGACGCGCCTCCACCTCGCCGATGGTGAGCGAGTCGGAGCGGACGGCGGCCGCGGTGAGCGCGTCGTCCACGATGGACCGGGCCCGGTCGACCGCCGAGCCCTCGTCCGCAGCCTCGACCCGCAGCCGGACGATCAGGTGGTCGGACTCGGGACCCTCGACGGTGAGCTCGGGTGCCGACTCGAGCTCGTCGGACTCGCTCAACGCCCGGGCGATGACATCGCGCGTCGACGTCAGCGAGTCCCGGGGATGGATCGGGACGAACACGTCGTACGCCGACACGGCGGCTCCTCTGCGCTGTCGCGGATCCGGCTACACCGGGCTTGCGTCTCACGCCTACCCGTACCGGCCCGGCTCGACACAGTCAGGTGCCGCCGGCTCAGAGGCCGCCTTGCCAGGCGATCACCGTCTCGGTCAGCCGGTAGCCCAGCCGTGCGTTCACCGAGACCATGTAGTCGTTGGAGGCGGTGTTCCAGGTGTCGATGTATCGCACCTGCGGCTCGCACTCCTCGAGCCAGCGCAGCATCTCCAGCTTGAGGAGCAGGCCCAGCCGGTGACCACGGTGGGCCACCACCACGCTGGTGTCGTACTGCGAGGCGTGCCACGGCTGCTGCGCAGAGATCGCCATCACCGTGTGGCCGGCCAGCAGACCGCTCGACCTCTCGCGGGCGGCGAGCCGATAAGTGCGCCGGCCCAGCGTGACCTGGGTCCGCTCGAAGACGCGCAGCCGTTCCACGCTGAACACCTCGTCCTCGAGGTCGAGCCCGTCGACCGGTGCGTCGTTGATCGCCGCGTTGAGCGCGACCACGTCCGGCGCCATCTCCTCCGGGACGATGCGTGGCATTCGCTCCAGGTCGTAGCCGTCGGCGTGTGCCGACGCCTCCTTCAACGCCTCCCGCAGCGCCTCCCGGTCGAGCCCGCCCAGGTCCTGCCGACGCGCTTGCTCGACCGACACCTGGGTCAGGCCGAACCTCTTGGCCAGCGCGACCGGCGCGGGTTGCTCCAGGCTGTCGGTGACCAGCGTGCTGCGACTGGTTGATCGGGCCCGCTCCATGACGGCCTCGAGCAGCGCCGTCCCGACGCCGCGCTCGCGCGAACGCGGGTCGACCACCAGGTCGACCAGGCAGAGATGCCGGTTGTCCCAGGACGGCAGCATCATCTCGGCGAGGGCGACGACCTTGCCGTCCTCGCTCCCGAGGGCGAAGTGCGGGACGTCCCCGTCCCAGCCGCAGCCGACCCAGGCCTGGAACTCCGCAAGGATGTGTCCCGGTCGGTGCGGCTTGTCCACCTCGCGCGCGGCCTCGAGGACGCTGACCGCGCCGGCGGCGCTCGCATCGTCCATCTGCCCCTGCGGGAACCATCTGGTGTCCACGGAGGTCTAGAGAACCCCTCGACGCGGCGCGGCGCGAGGGAATATCGCCGCGGTGCGACGCCAGGCAATATCGCGGCAACCGGCGTCGATCGAGTGACAGGACCGACCGTGGACCGGCACAGTGACCGGGTGACTGCGCGCTCGCTCGACTACGACGCCGCCCTGGCCAGGGCGGTGGAGCACGCCCGCGGCTGGCTCACCGCGCTGCCCGACCGCCCGGTGCCGCCGAGGCAGAACGCGGACGAGGTGTTGGCCGTCGTCGGCGGCCCGGTCCCCGAGGGACCCAGCGATGCCGCCTCCGTGGTCGACGAGCTCGCGGCGGCGGCCGAGCCCGGTCTGATGGCGATGGGCTCGGGTCGCTTCTTCGGCTGGGTGATCGGTGGCGCGCTGCCCGCGGCGCTCGCCGCGGACTGGCTGACGAGCACCTGGGACCAGAACTCCGGGATGCGTTACGCCACACCCGCAGCGGTCGCCATCGAAGAGGCAGCCGGTTCGTGGTTGCTCGACCTGCTCGGCCTGCCCTCCGACGCGTCCGTCGGGTTCGTCACGGGCGCCACCATGGCCAACTTCACCGGCCTGGCCGCCGGCCGCCAGCGGGTGCTGACCGACGCCGGGTGGGACCTGGACCGCGACGGGCTGACCGGCGGGCCGCGTGTCCGGGTGCTCGTCGGGGCCGAGCGACACGACACCGTCGACCTGGCGCTGCGCTACCTCGGCCTCGGCGCCCCGCGGCCGGTCGCGACCGACGACCAGGGCAGGCTGCGGGTCGACGCCTTGCGCGCCGCACTGGCGGAGGGCACCGGACCGGCCATCGTGTGCCTGCAGGCCGGCAACGTGCACTCGGGAGCGTTCGACCCGATCGCGGAGGCCACGGCGGTGGCCCACGAGCACGACGCGTGGGTGCACGTGGACGGGGCCTTCGGGCTCTGGGCGGGTGCGTCGCCGTCGCTGCGGCACCTCGTCGCCGGCTACGAGTCCGCCGACTCGTGGGCCACGGACGCCCACAAGACCCTCAACGTGCCCTACGACTGCGGGCTCGCGATCGTCGCCGACCGCGCGGCCGTGCGCAGCGCCTTCGGCGTGCACGCCGACTACCTCGTGCACGCGGAGGGACCGGGCGACCCCCTGGAGCGGGTCCCCGAGCTGTCCCGGCGCGCTCGCGGCATCACGGTGTGGGCTGCACTGCGCTCGCTCGGCCGCTCCGGCGTGGTCGACCTCGTCGACCGGCTGGCGCTGCGCGCCCGGCAGATCGCGGAGGGCATCGCGGAGATCGACGGCGCCGAGATCGTCAACGAGGTCGCCTTCACCCAGGTCTGCGCGGCCTTCGGCAGCGACGAGAACACCCGAGCAGTCACCGCGGCGCTGATCGCCGACGGCACGTCGTGGATGTCCGGCTCGCGGTGGCAGGGGAGGGACATCCTGCGGGTCTCGGTCAGCAACTGGTCGACCGACGAGGACGACGTCTCACGCTCGGTCGACGCCGTACGCCGGGCGATGGCGACCGGGCGGGTCAGCGCCTAGCGAACCCCGATCGGCAGCTCGAACCAGGCGACCGAGCCTCCGGCGCCGGCGGGTCCGTGCCCCCACGACCCGGAGATCGCGTCGAGCATCCTCAGCATGATCTCGGCCTCACCCGGGTCGCGGCCGGCGAGGAACCCGGAGTCGGGACCCGCCTGGGCCACCTCGACCCGCAGCCGGCGGTCCCAGAGGCGCATCCGCAGGCAGAGCCGACCCCTGCCCGGCCCGGCCACTGCATTGCCCACGAGCTCGCTCGTGAGCAGCTCGGCGTCCTGGCGGGTGGAGGTGTCCAGGCCTCCAGGGAAGCGGCGGATCGCCCGACGGGCAGCTCGCACGCTGCGGG
Organism: Actinomycetota bacterium; assembly: GCA_030841245.1. GTDB lineage: Bacteria > Actinomycetota > Actinomycetes > JACCUZ01 > JACCUZ01 > JAVEDG01. The sequence continues at coordinate 5,999 of JAVEDG010000260.1, read as the reverse complement.
CCTCGACCGGGAACCAGGTCTCCTGCAGCATCGCAACCGCCCGTCTCGCCGCCGGGGCCGGCCCGGTCCTTCCACGCGCGGCCTTATCGATCACCGCGCACCTGATCAGCACAACGAGCCCGCGGCGGGTTGGTGACGGTCGTCCGCAGATGTCCATACGAGAAGAGGGCCCCGGCATCGGCCGGGGCCCTCTTTCGCGTGTCGCTATCTGGTCGTCGCGCTCTTGTTCGGGCTAGTGCTCCTCTTCGCCGGCTGTAGCCGGCGTCTCGACCAGCAGCTCGCTCTGGTCCTGGAAGCCAACCGCGACCTCGCGCAGCTTCGCCTCGTGTGCCCGGCCGTGGTGGGCGCAGAACAGCAGCTCGCCGCCTGAGGGCATGGTCACGCGGATGTACGCCTGCGCGCCACAGCGGTCACAGCGGTCGGTAGCGCTCAGCCGAGGGTGTGAGGCTAGAGCAGAAGTCACTGGGCCCTCTCTTCCGGATCGTGCGGGTCCTTCGGTCGTACCACCAAGAACATCCAACCACCCGGTGTTCGTTCCCGGCCGCCGCCGGGTTCGCTCTACGCGAAGGGGCGACGATGCCGATGGTGCCCATTGCAGCGCACCAGCGAACCTCAGGGCGGGTCACAGGCATGTCTCGGCGTGTCGATCACCCGATCGGCCCTGCTCAGAGGCCTCCGACGGCCCGACCGTCCACAGCCCGGCGCGCCGGTCGACGGGCCCGTCCGACCCCGCGGGTAGCCTTTCGGGAACACCCGTTCGGCCGGTGAGGCGTCTCGCTGCTCGGACGACAAACCCGACGTAACGTCCTTGGGAGCCGCACCGAGTGACCCAGATCCTGCACGCCCGCAGCGACGGCGAGTTCGAGCCGGACGCCTATTCGGCCCGCAACCTGCTGGTCCTCGAGGGGCTCGAGGCCGTCCGCAAACGACCTGGCATGTACATCGGGTCCACCGACTCGCGTGGCCTCATGCACTGCCTCTGGGAGATCATCGACAACGCCGTCGACGAAGCCCTTGCAGGTGCCTGCACGAGGATCGAGGTCGACCTCCGGGCCGACGGCTCCATCGAGGTCGGTGACAACGGCCGGGGCATCCCGGTCGACGTCGAGCCGCGCACCGGGCTGGCCGGCGTCGAGGTCGTCATGACCCGGCTCCACTCGGGAGGCAAGTTCGGCGGCGGGTCGTACGCCGCGTCCGGCGGGCTGCACGGGGTCGGTGCGTCGGTGGTCAACGCGCTGGCTTCCCGGCTCGACGTCGAGGTGGACCGCGGCGGCAAGATCCACGCCATGAGCTTCCGGCGGGGGGTTCCCGGCAAGTTCGGCAACGGCAAGCCGGACAGCCCTTTCGTGCCCGGCTCGGGGATGCGGGTGGTCGGCAAGGTCGCGAAGAAGGTCACCGGCACCCGGATCCGCTACTGGCCCGACCCCCAGACGTTCGTGAAGGACGCCGGCCTGGCCCTGGACGAGCTGCACAACCGAGCCCGGCAGACCGCCTACCTCGTGCCCGGGCTGACGCTCGTGGTGCGCGACGCACGTACGTCGGAGGTGGCGGAGGAGACGTTCCGCTTCGACGGCGGCATCAGTGAGTTCTGCGAGTTCCTCGCCCCGGACCAGCCGGTCAGCGACGTCCTGCGGCTGCAGGGTGTCGGCCAGTTCAAGGAGACCGTCCCCGTCCTCGACGACCAGGGACACATGAGCAGCGCCGAGGTCGAGCGCGAGCTGACGGTCGACGTCGCCACCCGCTGGGGGACCGGCTACGACACCACGGTCCGCTCGTTCGTCAACATCATCGCCACCCCGAAGGGCGGCACCCACCTGCAGGGCTTCGAGCGCGCGCTGGCCAAGACGGTCAACGAGGCGCTTCGGTCCCAGCGCGTGCTGCGAGCCAACGAGGAAGACGTCGTCAAGGACGACATCCTCGAGGGGCTGACGGCGGTCGTGACGGTGCGGCTGGCCGAGCCGCAGTTCGAGGGTCAGACCAAGGAGGTGCTCGGCACCTCCGCGGTGACGCGGATCGTCGCGGCGGTGGTCGCCAAGGAGCTAAAGGCGCACCTCACGGCCACCAAGAAGGCCGGCAAGGCGCAGGCCAGGGCGATCCTGGAGAAGGTCGCCTCAGCGGCCCGGACCCGGCTCGCCGCGCGGGCCCACAAGGAGCTGCAGCGGCGCAAGAACGCACTCGAGACCTCGTCGTTGCCCGCCAAGCTGGCCGACTGCCGCAGCGACGACGTCGGTCGCAGCGAGCTGTTCATCGTGGAGGGCGACTCCGCGCTCGGCACGGCCAAGCTGGCCCGCAACTCGGAGCACCAGGCGCTGCTGCCGATCCGCGGCAAGATCCTCAACGTGCAGAAGGCCTCGGCCGCCGACATGCTGCGCAACGCGGAGTGCGCCGCGATCATCCAGGTCATCGGTGCCGGTTCCGGCCGGACCTTCGACCTGTCCTCGGCACGCTACGGGCGGGTCATCCTGATGGCCGACGCCGATGTCGACGGCGCGCACATCCGCTGCCTGCTGCTGACGCTCTTCTACCGCTACATGCGCCCGATGATCGAGCAGGGCCGGGTGTTCGCCGCGGTGCCGCCGCTGCACCGCATCGAGGTCGTCAACCAGGGCGCGAAGAAGAACGACGTGGTCTACACCTACAGCGAGGCCCAGATGCGTCGTACGGTCGCCGACCTGCAGCGGCGCAACAAGCGCTACAAGGAGCCCATCCAGCGTTACAAGGGGCTCGGCGAGATGGATGCCGACCAGCTGGCCGAGACCACGATGGACCCGCGCCACCGCATGCTGCGCAAGGTCAGCATCGGCGACGCCGACGTGGCCGAGCAGTCGTTCGAGCTGTTGATGGGCAACGAGGTCGCTCCGCGGCGCGACTTCATCATCGACGGTGCTCACCGCATCGACCGCGACAGCATCGACGCCTGATCCGGGCACCAGGCCTGCGCGACGCCCGCCGGCACTCGATGATGGAGCGGTGCTGGTCTGGTTCGCGGTCGCGCTCCTGGTCGCATCGCCTCTCGTGGCGTTGCGCTGGTGGGTGCGTCGGGTCGACGCGCTGGGCCGCCGTCGCCGCTTCCCGGTCGTCACGGTGGTCGTCCTGCTGCTGTTCGGGGTCGGCCTGATGGTCCCGGTCGTGCGCCACCGGGAGCTCGAGGACCGGCTCAGCACCGTCGCCTCGCAGCTGGTCGGTCACCCGGTCCGGGTGCACTGCCAGACGGTCGGGCAGGAGCTCCTCGACGCGGGGGCCGAGCTCGGCTATGTCCGGTTCCGCGACGGCGTGCCCGAGCCCGCGACTCTGATCAAACGAGAGCAGTGCCACGACATCACGGCGTACCTGCACTCGAACCGGGCGCACCCCGGCCTGGACGAGGCCGTCGCGGTCCACGTGCTCACCCACGAGTCGATGCACATGGCGGGCATCTCCGTCGAGAGCACGGCCGAGTGCGAGGCGGTCCAGCGCGACGCCCAGACGGCCCGGCTGCTCGGCTCCTCGGAGGCGGACGCCCTGACCCTGGCCCGGGTCTACTGGCAGCAGGCCTATCCCGAGATGCCCCCGGCGTACAGCACCGTCGACTGCCGCCCCGGCGGCCCGCTGGACGAGCACCTGCCCGATGCACCGTGGAGCCCATGACCAAGGGCCTGTCCTTGGCCCGGAGGGTGAAGGTCGGCCCGGGCCCGGCCGATAGGGAAACATGCTGATCTGGGTCGCCTTCCTGACCGCGGCGTACTTCGCCGGCGTCTGGTGGGTGCGCCGCGGGTCGCACCGGGCCAGGATCACCCGACTGGTCGCCCCGTCGGCCGGCCTGCCCCCGGAGGACCAGCCGCCGCCCACCGCAGTGGGCTGGCCGCCCAAGGGCGTCCAGTTCACGGCATACGTCCTCCAGGGGATAGCGGCGCTGGACGAGTACCGGTCCGAGGGCCACGCCGCCTGACGCATCGCGCCGCCTGTCGAACGGCATTGTCGGAGGGGACTGTTAGACCCGTGCTGTTCCGGTTTCGAGCAGCCCGTGGAGGTCCGCGGTGAATTGGTCCGATCTGGAGTCGACCCAGCCACGGCTGGCCGCAGTCGCCCGCGCCCGGCTGATCGATCCTGGCGTCGTGCTGGTGGCCACGATCCGGGGCGACGGCTCGCCGCGGCTGAGCCCGGTGGAGCCGTTCCTGCTCGACGGCGAGCTGTGGCTCTCGATGTTGTGGGGCTCGCTGAAGGCCCGGGACCTGGGCCGTGACCCCCGGCTGCTGGTCCACAGCATCGTGACCAGCCGCGACGGCAGGGACGGCGAGCTCAAGGTGCGGGGCCGTGCGCTCCCCGAGGGCGACCCGACTCTGCAGCGTCGCTACGCCGACGCGGTCAGCGCCGCGCTCGGCTGGTCGCCAGAGGTGGGCCGGTTCCACCTCTTCCGGGTCGACATCGAGGACGTGACCTTCCTGCGCTACGACGACGCGACCGGTGACCAGTTCTTGGTCAGGTGGCCGGCCGGGGTCGAGACCGTGCGCCGTGGGACGGGTGCGACCACGCTCGGCCCGCCGGAGCCGCACCAGGACCTGCTGCTCGACCGCTGACGCTCACGCCCAGATCGGCCCGACCGGCGGGTAGAGCCGGGTCAGGTCGGCCCGCAGCTGGCTCAGCGTGGTCATCGTGTCGCCTTCGCCGGGGTTGGCCCGCCAGCTGACGTCGAGCATCATCGGCCGGCCCCAGGCGATCACCGGCTCGAGCGCCGGCGAGGCGGAGTCGGCGGCGAGCACCTGCACCCAGTCGGTGCGGCCGTAGGACAGGTCGCCGCCGATGGTGACCAGCTCGACGTCCATCGCTGTCGATCGGCAGACCGACTCGTAGGCGTCGTCGTCGCGGCGGGCGAGAACGAGGACGTCGGCCGGACGGCCCGTCTCGATCCGGCCGAGCCGGTCACCGAGCCCGGCGATGTCGGCAGCGTCGGCCGTCACCATGTCGACGAGCGAGCGTGCCTGCTCCCGGCGTCCCTGGTTCGTCAGCTCCTGGCGGGCGATCTTCATCTCGCCCAGGAGGCTGGTCGACCCGCTGGGCAGCCAGTCGGCGCCGAGTGCCACCGGGAGCCCCAGGTCCAGCGCGTCGGAGGCGCGCGTCGTCTCGCCGTACAGCCGCAGGTTGGACTGCGGCGACCAGACCAGCGAGGCACCGACGTCGCGCATGTCGCCGAGCTGGTCACGCGCCAGGGCACTGCCGTGGATCACGACCGTCGCCGGAGTGAGCGCCTTGAGGTCGACCAGGTTCGCGAACTCGTCGATGGAGCGCTGGTTGTCACGCTGGCCCTCGGCGAGGTGGACGTAGAAGGCGTTGACCTCGCCGCGGTCGATCGCCGCGAGGACGTTGGCCAGCGTGTCCGCGCCGCGGCCGTCGGGGCCGTCGGGCAGGTCGATCATCGCCCTGGCCTTGTGCTCGCCGAAGATGCGCAGGTCGACGTTGCGCACGAGCGACTCGTCCGTGGCACGGTTGAGGCCGCTCGCACCCTGGATCGCGGTCACGCCGCCGGTGAGCGCGCGGATCTCGGCGTAGCGCAGCTGCGTGCCGGCAGGCAGCTTGTCCTGCAACGTGTTCTGCGGGGTCCGGACGAGTGCGTGGTAGGCGTCGCTGCCGCGCCACGAGTAGCGGTTCGGGAAGAACCGCGGTGGCTCCCACGGCGCGAAGATGTTGAACTCCGGGTGGCCGTGCAGGTCGATCAGCCCCGGCAGCAGCACACCCTCCGTGCGAACACCGGGCACGCCGCTGGGCTTGCGCGACGTCAGCTCGGAGATCTCGCCGCCTTCGATGACCAGCCAGGTGTTCTCCCGCGGCCCCGTCGGAGTGATGACACACCCGTGCAGGGCGACCGTCTCGGCCGGCGTGGCCTTCGCAGGTGGTGCGGCACCAGCGCGCGGCTCCGGGACGGCCGGTACCTCGTCAGGTGTGCCGGCGAGGTACGCCGTCAGGAACGTGTCAGCCAATTCACCCCGGTCCACCATGCGCGTCACCCTCCCCGGCGTACCCGT
>JAVEDG010000216.1 GCA_030841245.1 Actinomycetota bacterium | reverse complement strand
GCTTCGTCCCACCGCCGTGCACCGCTCCCGACAACACATCGGTCCATTGGCCGGCCGGCAACGTCACGCTGGACTGCCGCCAGGACCCGTCGAGCACCGCTCTCGCGGCGACGGTCGCGACCGACTCACCGCGGACGAAGGCCACCGCGTGCTCGTCCGACGCCTCCAGCGGGGTGTAGCCGCCGAGGAACACCTCCGGAAGTGAGCGGCGCAGCCGCAGCACCCGCGACACCAGCAGCAGCTTCTCGTCCGACAGGTCCTTCGGTGCGCCACCGTCGTCCAGCGCGGCAAGCCGGCGCCCTCGGTCCTCGAAGTCGACCGGCCGACGGTTGTCCGGGTCGACCAGGGAGAGGTCGACCAGCTCGGCGCCCTGGTAGGTGTCCGGCACCCCCGGCATGGTCAGCTGCACGGCCCGCTGCCCGAGCAGGTTGGCCCGGAAGGCCGGCCGGATCCGCGCCACGAAGGCAGCGACCGCGTCGGTCACCGCCCGATCCGCGAGCACCGCCGTCGCGAAGTCACGCACGCCCTCGTCGTACGCCGGGTCCGGCTCGGTCCAGGTGGTGTGCCGCTTGGCCTCTCTGGTCGCCTTCTCCAGGTACGCCGTGAGGCGCTCGGCCGTCAGCGGCCAGGCGCCGACCAGGGTCTGCCAGATCAGGTACTCGGTGTTGGCGTCGAGCAGCTCCGGCCGGTAGCCAGCCGTCATCGCGCGCCACCCGACGACCTGAGCCGACCACTCCTCCGGCACCTCGGTCAGCGCCAGCAACCTGGCCCGGACGTCCTCGGAGCGTTTCGTGTCGTGGGTCGACAGCGTCGTCATCGTGGCCGGCCAGTCCTCGGCCAGGTGCCGGCACCAGTCGTGGAACTCACGGCTCGTCCCGCCGAGCACCCTCGGGTCACCGCCGACCTCGTTGAGCGCGCTGAGACGCAGCCACCGGTAGAACGCGGTGTCCTCGACCCCCTTGGCCATCACCGGCCCGCAGGTCTGCTGGAACCGCACGACGAACTCGTCCCGTTGCGGCCCGCGACCGACCTGCCCTAGGGCCAGCGCTGCGACCAGGTCGAGCGTGTCGTGACGCTCCTCCGGCAACCGGCTGCGAGCCACGCCGACCGCCCGGTCGAGCACGGCGCGTGCCTCGGTCCCCGCGGGCTCGCCGGGACGGACGTAGGCGCGGTATACGGGGAACGCGACGAGCAGCTCGGTCAGGCACTCGTGCAGCCCGCGGCGGGTGTGGTCGCGCAGCTCGAGATGGTCGTGACAGATCGCAGCGGCGACCTCGACCAACCGGTGCACCTCCGCGGCCAGGCCGTGCTCCACGACCCAGCGCTTCGCCTGCTCGACGACAGGGCCGAACTCTCGGCGCTCGCCGGTCAACTCCTCGTACAGCACGGCGAGCGGCTCAGCCCCGGCCGGGTCGGCGAAGAGCCGACCGACCTGCAGCAACGCGTCGTAGCCCGTCGTACCGGCACACGTCCAGTCGCGCGGCAGTCGTTCATCGCCCTCGAGGATCTTCTCCACCACGACCCAGGAGTGCGACGTCGCCTCGGCCAGGCGCTCGAGATAGTGGCGGGGGTCCGCGAGACCGTCGGGGTGGTCGATCCGCAGCCCGGCGACCCGGCCCTCACCGATCAGCGCGATCAGCACCGCGTGCGTCTCGGCCAGGACCCGCTCGTCCTCCACCCGCAGCGCAACCAGCGTGTCGATGTCGAAGAAGCGCCGGTAGTTGAGCTCCTCGTCGCCCACCCGCCAGTGGGCCAGCCGGTAGAACTGCTGGTCGAGCAGCGGGACCAGGTCCAGCGACTCGGTGCCGGGGCGGACCGGGAAGACGTGGTCGAAGTAGCGCACGACCGGCTCCGTCCCGGACCGGTCGACCACGATCTCCCCGTCGCGGACGCAGTCACCGACCCGGCGGCCGAGCACGGGCATGAGGATGGCGCGCTCCTGAGCGGCCCAGTCGACGTCGAACCAGTGCGCGTACGGCGAGGCCGGCCCTTCGCGCAGCACCGACCAGAGCGCGGCGTTCTGCCAGACGGGTGTCGGGACCGCCATGTGGTTCGGGACCACGTCGACCACGACCCCGAGGCCGCGTCGGGCCGCCTCGTCGGTGAGCCGGTGGAAGGAGACGGAACCGCCCAGGTCCTCGCTCAGTCGGCTGTGGTCGACCACGTCGTACCCATGGGTCGAGCCGGGAACGGCCTGCAGCACGGGGGAGAGGTAGACGTGCGAGACGCCGAGCCGCTCGAGGTAGTCGAGCACCCCCGCCGCGTCCTCGAAGCCGAACGACGGGCCGAGCTGGAGCCGGTAGGTCGCCGTCGGGACCGGGCGGACGGTGCTCACCGGCGGGATCAGACCGCCCGACGCAGGACGAGGATGGAGCGCGACTCCAGCGTCACCTGCTCGCCCGCCTTGGCGCTCGGTCGGTCGACCACCACCGGGGCTGCGGTGTCCAGGATGACCTCCCAGCGCTCGCCGTACACCTCCCGGGGGACGGTGAAGTCCATGTCCTCGTGGTGGCCGTTGAAGAGCAGCAGGAACGAGTCGTCGCGCACCTTCTCGCCTCTGCTGTCGGGCTCCGCGATCGCGTCCCCGTTGAGGAACACGGCGACCGACCGGGCGTAGCCCACCTGCCAGTCGCCGCCGGTCATGTGCTCGCCCGCCGGCGTGAACCACGCGATGTCGCCGAGCTCGCTCTCCGACCCGCGTGCGGGGTCCCCCTGGAAGAACCGCCGGCGGCGGAAGACCGGGTGCTGCTTGCGCAGAGCGGCGAGCTGCGAGACGAAGTCGGTGAGGGCCCAGTTCTCGCGGGCGTCGTGCCAGTCGACCCACGAGAGCGGGCTGTCCTGGCAGTAGACGTTGTTGTTGCCCATCTGGGTGCGGCCGAGCTCGTCGCCGTGGAGCAGCATCGGCACGCCCTGGGACAAGAACAGGGTGGTCAGGATGTTGCGCTTCTGGCGCTCGCGCAGGGCGATCACCTCGAGGTCGTCGGTCGCTCCCTCGACCCCGCAGTTCCACGACCGGTTGTGGCTCTCGCCGTCGTTGTTACCCTCGCCGTTGGCCTCGTTGTGCTTGTCGTTGTAGGACACCAGGTCGGTCAGCGTGAAACCGTCGTGCGCGGTGGCGAAGTTGATCGAGGCGAGCGGGCGCCGGCCGTCCTCCTGGTAGAGGTCGGCGGACCCGGTCAGCCGCGAGGCGAACTCCGCGAGCGTGGCCGGCTCACCGCGCCAGTAGTCGCGCACGGTGTCGCGGTACTTGCCGTTCCACTCGGTCCACAGCGGCGGGAACTGCCCCACGTTGTAGCCGCCCTCGCCGACGTCCCAGGGCTCCGCGATGAGCTTCGCCT
>JAVEDG010000059.1 GCA_030841245.1 Actinomycetota bacterium | reverse complement strand
CCAGCGACGGGTCGAGGACCGAGCCGCTGAGACGACGGGCGAGATCGACGCTCGCCTCGAGGCCGGCCTCGCGCTCACGCACCTCCATCGTCACGGCGAGCTGGCAGACCCGCATGGGCAGCGCGATCCGCTCGCCTCCGAGCCCGCGCGGGATCCCCCTTCCGTCCCACCGGGCGAAGGTCTGGGCGAGGGCCGAGGAGACGTCCGCCCCGAGCCCGACCCGGTCCCCGAGGCGGCCGCTGACTGCGCAGTGCGCGGACAGTGAGGTCTCCAGCGCGCGCATCCGGGTGCGGAGCAGGTCGGCCCGCAGCGCTGTCCGACCGAGTGCCGACCGATCGGCGCCGGCCCGGCCGAGGAAGTAACGCAGCTGCGCACCGGTGGACGGCCCGATGCCGTGCATGCCGGATCGCAGCGCGATGTCGTCGCCGAAGACCTGGGCGAGCTCGTAGGACACCCCGGTGCAGCCCGCGGTGACGAGCAGGGTGACCCAGTACGTCGCCTCGCGCTCCTCGTCGGGCAGCTCTAGCAGCCTGGCGAGCTCCGTCGCGATCAGGCACGACCGCAGCACGTGCTCCATCGGCTGTCCGAGGCCGAGGTCGGCCGCCAACGAGATGGACGCGACGATCTCGCAGAGCCGGGCGCCGGAGCCGGCGTCAGGGTCGGCGTCACGAGCGACCAGGGCCATGCCCGAAACGGTAGGGCCAGAGGTGGCGGACCACCACGTCAACGGCTCGGATGGCGACGCGGCCGCCGGGCCGAGTGGCGGAGCTGCGGCCGCGAAACCGTGTCGCTGCTCCGCCGGTCTCCTAGAAGGGCAGGAGGCGGCCAGAGGGGGCACGCCGGTCGACGTCGACGAAGATCGTGGCTCTCGTGGTCTTGCGGATCCGGGTCTGTCGCATCTCTGGCACCCCTCTCGGCTGCTTCGTGTCTGCTGCCTCTACCGACTACTACGTGGCCGAGAACTCATCGGTTCGGCGCACGCCGCACACCGGCCGGTGACGAAGCGGGCGCGCCGCCCTACCTCGTCAGTGCGCTCGTCGCCCGAGGAAGCCGAGCAGGCGGTCGCTGGGTGCGGCGGTCGGCGGCACCTCGACGGCGCCGGCGAAGGTGAGCGGCCGGTCACCATCGCCGACCAGGACGAGGCACAGGTCGTGCAGCTCGTCGGCCAGCACCGGTGGGATCGGCCGGTCCGCTCGGCAGGCCGCCGACACGTCCCAGCCGTGCACCGCGACCTCGACGGCGCCGGCGCCCGCCACGATGCCCGCGCTCAGCGGCCGGCCGGCCACCGAGACATCGCCCGAGGCGTCCGCCCAGGCGCGCAGCATCACGGCGCCGCGCTCCTCGAGGGCCACGACCGGGTCGGTCCGCAGGTCGGTCAGCAACGCGTCCGGCCCCGTGAAGTCGTCGATGCCGAGGTAACCGTGGGCGATCGCCTCGTGCATGGTCGCGAGTGAGTGGTTCATGTGCAGCAACAGCGTGCGCAGGTCCCAGCCGCGACACGGCGTCGGGTCACGCATCGCGGCCGGAGTCACCAGCGCGAGCGAGCCCATGGTGTAGCCCATCGCCCGCTCGAGCAGGGCGACACCGTTGGCCGCCAAGGTCGGGGCTGCGTTCATCGCGGCCGACTCAGCCGGCGGCCGCGTCGCCGGCCACGTCGGCAGCGTCGAGGCGCATCGGCAGGCCGAAGGTCGGGAACAGCGTCAGGTCGAAGAAGGACACGACGTGGCTGATGCGCTCGCCCGTCACGGTGAGCACGTGCAGCTGGAAGGCGTCCCAGCCGCCGTCCTCGTCACGCAGGTAGATGGCGTACGCCGGGGCTCCGTTGGCCGAGGTGGGCACGGCGCGCAGACCGCCCGGCTCGGCCGGGCAGTGCGTGCCGACCAGCTCGCCGATCGCGTCCGCACCGCGGTACCACGAGACGAAGGGCGGCATCTCCCAGATCGCATCCTCGGCGAACACGGCAGCGATGGCCCGGACGTCCTTGGCCTCCAGCGCCTTGACGTAGCTCTCCAGGAGGGCTCGCCGACGCGGGTCGGTGGGCTCGGTGACGTCGTCCTCGCTCAGCCCAGCAGCGGCGAGCTGGGCGCGCGCCCGCTGCAGGCTGCTGTTGACGGCTGCCACCGTCGTGTCGAGCATCTCGGCCACCTCGGCGGCCGACATCCGCATGACCTCGCGCAGGACCAGCACGGCGCGCTGGCGCGGTGGGAGGTGCTGCAGGGCGGCGACCAGGGCCAGCCGGACGCTGGACCTCGTGGTGACGACAGTCGCCGGGTCGGCCGACTCACCCATCACCAGGGCGTCGGGGACCGGCTCCAGCCAGGGCACCTCGCCGCGCTCGACGAGCGGGTCCGCAGGGTCCGAGCTCGGTGCGCCGAGCCCGGTCGGCAGTGGCCGCCGGCGGCGGCTGTCCAGCGCGTTGAGGCACGCGTTGGTGGCGATCCGGTACAGCCAGGTCCGCAGCGAGGAACGGCCCTCGAAGCCGTCGTACGCCCGCCAGGCCCGCAGGTAGGTCTCCTGCACCAGGTCCTCGGCCTCATGGACCGAGCCGAGCATCCGGTAGCAGTGGGCCAGCAGCTCACGACGGTAGGGCCGGGTGACCTCGTCGAAGTCCTCGTCGACCGAGCGCACGCTCAGCTGGGTCATGGCAGCCTCCAGACTCGTCGCGGGGCGGCTCGAGGAGGTAGACCGGCCGGCCCGGCAGAACTCATCGGTCCGGGGAGCTCAGGAAGCTCAGGAGGTGATGTCCTTGGACTGCAGGCGGGCCCAGGCAGCGGGCAGGAAGATCGCGACGTAGACCAGCTGGGTCAGCAGCCCGGTCTGCAGGCCGTGCCAGCCGATCGGCGAGCGCAGCAGCTCGCCGAAGCTCATCCACGGGTGCGAGAACAGGTACGGGTGGACGGCGTTGATCTGCGGGATGCTGTCGGCGATCTCGCTGACGATCGCCAGCACCGCGGTCGCCGCCATCGCCCCGATCGGCACCTCGGTGAGGGTCGACACGAACAGGCCGATGGCGCACAGCCCCGCGAGCATCGCCGTCACGTAACCCAGGACCAGCAACGCCCGCCACAGCGCGTCTGCGTAGGAGATCGTCGTCCCGGACAGCAGGGTCACGTCACCGTGCGGGAACAGCAGCAGCCCCACGACGAGGCCGACCACCGCGACCGAGGCAGCGCAGACGAAGGAGAACACCACGGAGCCGGCGTACTTCACACCGAGCAGCCGGGTCCTCGACACGGGTACGACGAGCAGGCTTCGCAGCGTGCCGATGTTCGCCTCGCCGGCCACCGCCTCACCGGAGGCCACCGACACCGCGAGCGGCAGGAAGAACGGGAGCAGCACGGTCAGTGCGGTGAACACGAGGAACAGCCCGTTGCTGGTCACCTGGCTCAGGAACGGCGGGCCGTCGCCGTTGGCCGGAGCCGACGCCCGCACGGCGACGCCGATGAGGACCGGGAAGCAGCACAGCACCGCGATCAGCGCCAGGTTGCGTCGCCTGCGCAGCACGAGTCGCAGCTCGGACCGGAACAGTCGCAGGTCGAGACCGTGCCGGCGTACGGCGGGGGCGTCCGGTCCCGCGGACCGGCCACCGATCAGGGCGTCACTCGTCGACATCGAAGCCCTCCCCCGTCAGGCCCACGAACAGCTCCTCGAGATCGGGTCGTTCGACCACCAGCTGACGCACGTCGACACCGTGTGCGACGAGCTCGGCGGTGACCTGATCGCTGGGCACCGTGCCGAGCTCGGCAACGACGCCGTTCGGTCGCAGCTCGGGCTTGCCTGTCCCGAGCCGGCGGAGCACCTCGGACGCCGCCTCCGGTCGTGTGGTCTCGATGCGCACCCGCAGCCCCGCCGCCGCACGCAGCTCGGGGAGCGAGCCCTGGAACACCAGCCGCCCGTGGCTCATCACGCCGACGTGGGTGCAGACCTGCTCGATCTCGCTGAGCAGGTGGGACGAGACGAAGACGGTCGCGCCCTCGGTGCTCGCCTCGCGGAGCAGGTTGCGCACCTCGCGGGTGCCCTGCGGGTCCAGGCCGTTGGTCGGCTCGTCCAGCACCAGCAGGTCTCGCGGGCGCAGCAGGGCAGCGGCGAGCCCCAGCCGTTGGCGCATCCCAAGGGAGTACTTGCGGTAGCGCTTGCGCGCGGCCGCGCTGAGCCCGACCCGTTCCAGGGCCAGGTCCACCCGTTGGCGAGACTCCCGGCCGGGCGCCGTGCGGTCGCCGGAGTCCAGCCGCAGCAGGTTGTCGCGCCCGCCGAGGTACGGGTGGAACGCGGGACCCTCGACCAGCGCTCCGACGCGGGGCAGCACGTCGAGCCCGCCGCGCGGCATCTGGACCCCGAGCAGCTCGTGGGTGCCCGCCGTTGCCCCGACCAGGCCGAGCAGCATGCGGATCGTGGTGGTCTTGCCCGACCCGTTGGGCCCGAGGAAGCCGTAGACGGAACCGCGTGGCACGTCGAGGTCGACGGCGTCGACCGCGACCTGCCCGCCAGGGAACCGCTTGGTCAGCCCGGTCGTGGTGATCGCGGCCGTTGCGGGTCGTGCACCGGCCTGGGGCTCGGCCCGGTCGGTGACCCGCACCTCCGCCGTCATGAGGCGGCCTGCTCGAGCACGGCTGGGGGGACTGCGCCGACGAAGAGCCGACCGTCGTCGAGCAGCAGGAAGCTCACCAGTGTGGTGCGCAGCTCCTGACCGGTGCCGAACGCTCCGTGCACGGGGGTCATGGCCTGGCCCATGGAGGAGAGCAGGTTGCCGCCGGACTCCCGGCCGCCGTCGGCCGGGCCGCCGGACTGCGGCAGCGACACCCCTGACAGCTCCACCACCGCGGCCCAGCCGGAGCCGTGCACCACCGGCTTGGTGTCCGGGTGGTCGACCGCCGGGCCCGAGCCCTTGCTCGAGGTCGGCAGCCCGAGGGTCGAGACCTTCGCACCGGGCGGCGGCGAGAAGCGGAAGACGTCGGCGGAGGGCCGGCTGAAGCTCACCGAGGTGAACGTCGTCTCGAAGGCCGGCCGTCCCGTGGCCCCACGGGCGTGCACCTGGACCCGAAGCGGCACCCCGGTCGCGCTGTCGACCGCGATCCGGACGTCGCCGACGAGTGAGCGGTGGTCTCGCGGCTGCAGCACGAGCTCGTACGCCGAGCGGCCGGCCACCTTCGCGGTGCCGTCGACAGTGACTCGCGTCGACGGGTCGACCGCGGCGAGCGCACGACGGGCGGCGTCCTGCGGGGTCAGGGTCGGGCTCGGCGTCTCGACACCCTGGGGCGCGGAGGCGGGCAGCCGGGCGTGCTGTGCGGTGTTCTTGCCGCTGGTCCAGAGCCAGACGTCGCGGCCGTTGCGCAGCAGGTCGGTCTCGGCCAGGTTGCTGACCAGGGCGATGCGGGAGCTGTTGCGCCCGTCGTACCAGACCCGGGCGGTGTGCGAGCCGGCCAGCAGGGACGTCGGGGAGATCGAGGTGTCGCCGACCTCGGGCAGCGCCGGCAGCCCGAGGCGGGCCGTCTCCACGACGGTCCCGGCGAGGGGCGTGTGCCCCGAGTGGGCGACATCGACCAGGAGCTGGGCGGCCGACCGGTGCGGGAGCGAGGGGGCTGCGCTGGCGACGACCCGCGGGATCGTGATCGAGACCAGGACGACGAGAACGACCGCGGCCGGCACGAGCCAGACGACGCGACGACTGAGGGCGGGGGAGCTCATGGCCACCACTGTGCCCCGCCCGTCCTGTGACGAGCCTGAGAGGCGCCGGCCGGACATCGGGCGACAGCAGCGCCGATGGGCGGCAGGCTGGGCACCGTGAAGCTCCTGGTCGTGGAGGACGAGGTCCGGCTGGCCCGGGCCCTGCGGCGTGGTCTGCAGGCCGAGGGCTTCACGGTCGACCTCGCGTACGACGGCGAGGAGGGCCTGCACTTCGCGAAGGAGGGCGACTATGCCGCCCTGGTGCTCGACATCATGCTGCCGCGGCTGTCGGGCTACCGGGTGTGCCAGGAGCTGCGCGCGGCCGGCATCTGGGTGCCTGTGCTCATGCTGTCGGCCAAGGACGGAGAGTACGACGAGGCCGACGGCCTCGACCTCGGCGCCGACGACTACCTCACCAAACCCTTCTCCTACGTGGTGCTGGTCGCCCGCTTGCGCGCACTGCTGCGCCGGGGTGCCCCCGACCGGCCGGCTGTGCTCACGGCGGGTGGGCTGTCCCTGGACCCCGCGACCCGCGCCGTCCGTCGCGACGGGACGGACATCGCGTTGACCCCACGGGAGTTCTCGCTCCTGGAGTTCCTGTTGCGTCGCCGCGGGGAGGTGGTGACCAAGTCCGAGATCCTGCGCCACGTGTGGGACAGCAACTACTCGGGTGATCCCAACGTCGTCGAGGTCTACGTCGGCTACCTCCGTCGTAAGGTGGACGCGCCCTTCGACGTCCGCTCGATCGAGACCGTCCGCGGCGCGGGCTACCGGCTGGTGGCCGTCGGTGGCTGAGCCCGCGACGGACGAGCTCGCCACCGGACCGGTCCGGCACCGGATCGGTGTCCGCGGCCGCCTCACGCTGACCGCGACGGTGCTGGTCGCGCTGGTGCTGGCCGTGGGCTCCGCCCTGCTGATGCTGGCCCTGCACCGTGCCCTGATCGGTTCGCTGGACGCGTCGGCCCGGCAGCGCGCCGCCGACGTCGCGACGCTGATCGACACCGGGAACCTGCCGCGGTCCATCCCCGCGTCCGGGGGGACGGTGCTGGTGCAGGTGATCGACGCCCGGGGCCGGGTCCTCGCGGCGACGCCTGGCGGGGACGCGCTGGTCCCGCTGCTGTCCGGCCAGACGCTGC
>JAVEDG010000158.1 GCA_030841245.1 Actinomycetota bacterium | reverse complement strand
GGCGCGGCGCTGTCCTGGGGGCCGACCCCCGCCGCGGAGGGCATCGCCTGGGCCGAGGAGATGCTGGCGAGCGGGATCCGGATGCGCCGGATCGAGTCCGGCCTGCTCGCCCAGCTGGGCTACCTGCGCGCGATGCAGGGCGAGTTCGACACGGCGCGCGAGCTGGCCTCCCGCAGCAGGGCCATGCTCGAGGAGCTCGGCCTTCGCTTCGCCGTCGCGGCCCGCAGCGGCAACATGGCCTCGATCGAGTACCTCGCCGGGGACGTCGGCGCAGCCGAGGCGCAGCTGCGGTGGGCATACACCGTGCTAGACGAGGTCGAGGAGCGCGGCGTGCTGCCGACGATCGCCGCCGACCTGGCCCATGTGCTCGTCGAGCTCGAGCGCTACGACGAGGCACTGCGCTTCACCGAGGTCAGCGAGGAGTACTGCGATCCCGACGACGTCCTGTCCGAGGTCAGCTGGCGCAGCGCCCGGGCCAAGGCGAGGTCGTGGGAGGGCCGGCACGGCGAGGCCGAGTCGCTCGCGCGCGACGCGGTGCGGCTGGCCGCGACCACCGACTGTCTGCACGTGCACGGCAGCGCCCTGCTCGACCTGGCCCGGGTGCTCGGGCCGGAGCGCGCCGGCGAGCGCGAGAGCCTGATCCGCGAGGCACTGAGCCTCTTCGAGCGCAAGGGGCAGCTCGCCCTCGCCGAGAAGGCGCGGGTCCTGCTCCCGGCCTGACCGGGTCGGCACCGGCTCCTGACGGGGCAACGGTCGAGCGCGTACGGTGCCGAGGGTGATCACGGTGGGGCTCACCGGAGGCATCGGGTCCGGCAAGAGCGAGGTCGCCCGGATGCTCGCCGAGCGCGGCGCCATCGTCATCGACGCCGACGCGTTGGCCCGGGAGGCGGTGGCTGTCGGCACCCCCGGCCTGGCCCAGGTCGTCGAGGAGTTCGGCGCGGCCGTGCTGCGCCCCGATGGCTCGCTGGACCGGGCCCGACTCGGCTCGATCGTGTTCGCCGACGAGCATCAGCTGCGGGCACTCGAGGAGATCGTGCACCCGTACGTCGGCCGGCGCAGCGCCGAGCTCATCGCGGCCGCCCCGGAGGACGCCGTGGTCGTCTACGACGTGCCGTTGCTGGTGGAAAGCAGCCTCGAGGATGCCTACGACATGGTGGTCGTCGTCGACGCCGACCCCGAGGTCGCTATGGCCAGACTGATGCGCCTCAGGGGTATGACCGAGAGCGGAGCGCGGGCCCGGATGCTCGCGCAGGTCAGCCGGGAGCGTCGGCTGGAGGCGGCCGACGTGGTGGTACACAACGGCGGCACGCTCGAGGCGCTGGGCCGCGAGGTCGACCGGCTCTGGGCGATCTTGGCGGTGACGAGACCCGACCCGTGGGCGACGGGTCGGGTCAAGAATGGTCCCGGCGGGGCACAGGGGGCCGAAGGAGGGCCGCTACCCGGATCAGCCGGACCCAGGTGACGGCGGCCGCGTAACGCGCGCCTCGCCAGCGATCCCACGAGATGCTTACGGGCTGCCGAGTGGGCCGCCAGGCCCGGGCAGCGGCTCTGAGCTCGAGCACGACGGCTCGAACCACGCCGCGCGCCGTACGCTGCTGCTGTGACGCCAGCCCGTCGGCGACACGACGGCTCTTGCGGGTCAGCTCGCGCCATGAGCTCCGCGCCGGATGGTCGACGCGAGCCAGAGGGGCATAGGCGAGCCGGAGGCCTGAGCCAGTCAGGCGTCGGCCCCACTGGGTGTCTCCCCCGGACTGCAGGTCGGCGTCGAAAGGCCCAACGCGCTCGAACGCCGACGCGCGAGCGAACATGTTCGCAGTCGCGGCGAACCCGTCGCGCTCTACGTAGCGCTGCTGCGGGAACCCGTGGACCGCTTCGTACAGCTCGGGCCCGTTGCGTGGCTCGGCCCCGGCCGGGAAGGTCAACAGGATCGCGCCGCCGACAGCGTCAGCCGAGCTGGCGGCAATCGCCCGCACCCCCTGCTCGACCCAGTCGACGTGGGGCGTGCAGTCGCTGTCGGTGAAGGCCAGCACCTCGCCATTGGCCGCGGCCAGACCGGTGTTGCGCGCGGCGTAGGACCCGGCTGACGGCTCGCGCAGCAGGCGGAAGCGAGTGTCCTCGGGCAGCGAGGGCAGTGCGTCCGGCCGTGAGCCGTTGTCGACGACGACGACCTCGACGAGGTGCGCCGGATAGGTCTGGTCGTCCAGGGCCGCCAGACAGCGTGCGAGGCGGTCCGGGTCGTTCAGGACCGGCACGACGATCGAGACGGTCGGGAGCTCGGCTGGCGCGCCACCCGGGGAGCTGCCAGAGGTCACGCAGGCGCGCTTCCGGTGAAGCGGGCGCGGCGCCGAGCCCACTTCCGGTAGGCGCGGACCGCCCGGCGACGGTGATCCGCCAGGCGTGATCGCGCCGCGCGGACGGCCACACGCAGCGGGCTGCGCGGGCCGGTCGTCGCGCGCCTGGTCCGGTAGGCGAGCCGCTCAAGTCGCTGCCTCCGGCGCGGAGCGTCGAGCATGGTGTCCAGCCGCAGGCCGGTGAACCGACGCCACCGCCAGTCGAACGAGAAGTCGCTGACGGGAGAGTCCCCCGAGAAGTCCCTCGGGAGGCCCACGAAACCGTGGCTCGACCGGAGAGGCGGTCTCGGTCCGGTGTAGGGGTAGAGGAACTCGAGGTCGACGATCTTCAGGCCGTGCTGCGGGTCGAGCAGGAAGTTTCCTGGCTTCGCGTCGACCAGGTCATAGCCGAGATCGTGGATCTGACGCAGCACGGCGACCATCTGCCGGACGACGTCGAGCGGCAGCAGCCGGCCACCCGCCGAGAGCCGCGGCAGGTCGTCGTCGAAGGCCTGCCGGGTGAACCAGTTGTGCCCGACTTCCAGCAGCGGTGGCACGGCGGGCACGGCGGGAGCGAGTTCCCGCATGGCGGCGACCTCGCGATCGAGGTGGCGCTGCGCACCGACGGAGAAGGTCTTGCGCAGGACTGTGCCGCTCGAGGTGGACACCATCTCGACCTTGGCGCGACGACCCTGGCTCACCACCCGGACCACCGGATGGTCGGTGCGGAAGGCCTGGCGTCTGGCCACCAGCTCGTCCCGGACACCGGGCACGTCATCCGGTGCGGCCAGGGCCAGGTAGTGCCACGCCTCCCCTTCGTTGTCCGCCGAGTGGATCGGGTTGAAAGCCTCGCCCTGGGCCACCCGCTCCTGGACGAGAGCCCGGATGCGCAGCTTGGCCGCCAGGAAGTCCGCGTTGGTCAGCCGTGGGTAACGCTCCTGCTGCTGGCGCGACACCGGCTGCGGCGCGTAGTGGACTGCGGCCACCAGCACGGCGGGGCCGCCGCCGCTGACCTGCCACGGGCCCCGGCCCCAGTTGCCCCCGCGGAGCTGCTCGGTGCACCGGCGCCTGGCTTCGGGGTCGAGCTGCTGGACCAGCACCGGCTCGAAGCCGAGGTGAACGAGCTCGCCAAGGACGTCATCCAGGGGCAGGACCGTTGCGGCGCGCTCCCGGAGGAGAAAGACGGCGAGCTCGGGGCCGTCGGCGACGGCGACCGGCTCGGCCTCCCACCGGCGCGCGATCCACGGGTTGGAGGCGGCCATTCTTGCCAGTGCGTCTTCCGGGGGTCGCCAGCCGCT
>JAVEDG010000053.1 GCA_030841245.1 Actinomycetota bacterium | reverse complement strand
CCAGCGACTACATCGAGGGCGCCTTCAGCGGCGAGCGGTCGACCTCGCCCTGGGACGAGATGGGCCCGGCCTTCCACGACTGGACGCTGGACCTGTCGGCGCCGGCGCGCGGGATGGTGGTCTGGGCCGCCCTGCACGAGATCGGCGTGGCCGGGCTGCGGGACCGGGTCGTGCGGGACAACGACTACGCCCGGCAGGTCGCCGAGCTGGTGCACGCCGACGACTCCCTCGAGCTGCTCAGCGAGCCGGAGCTCTCGATCTGCTGCTTCCGCTACCGCGGCGCGGTCGCGCCCGAGGGCCTCGACGACCTCAACGCCGAGATCGTACGGCGGCTGCACGCGACGTCCCCGTACGTGCCGAGTGGCACCCGCGTCGCGGGCCGCTTCGCGGTGCGGCCCTGCTTCATCAACCCCCGCACCGGTCCGGACGAGGTTGCCGGGCTGGTCCGGTGGGTCCGCAAGCTCGGCGACGAGCTGACCGCATCACGCCGCGGCTGACCGTCTCACCATCCGGTACCCGACCCCTGCTGGTTACCGACTCGTAACGCACCTCGGCCGGGCGACACATCGCCGAAACGGAAGCGACCCCGAAACCGAAACCTGCCCTCCCTACCGTCCTCGGCAGGACACGAGAGGAGGGCCGATGCCCAAGATCGACTCCGGAGACACCGCCTGGTTGCTCGCGAGCAGTGCACTCGTGCTGCTCATGACGCCGGGGCTGGCGTTCTTCTACGGCGGGATGGTGCGCGTCAAGAGCGTGCTCAACATGATCATGATGAGCTTCGCGTGCATCGGGATCGTGAGCATCATGTGGGTGCTGTTCGGCTACTCGCTGGCCTTCAAGGGCAGCAACCCGCTGATCGGGGATCTCAGCGCTGCGGGCCTGAGCGGGACGCTCAAGGGGGTGAGCGGAACCACACCGGAGCTGGTCTTCGCAGCGTTCCAGCTGATGTTCGCCATCATCACCCCGGCGCTGATCAGTGGTGCGATCGCCGACCGCGCCAAGTTCGGCGGCTGGGTGATGTTCGCGACGCTGTGGACCGCCATCGTCTACTTCCCGGTCGCGCACTGGGTGTTCTACTTCAACAACGGCCACGGCGGCTGGATCGCCGACCACCTCAAGGCGTTCGACTTCGCAGGTGGCACCGCCGTCCACATCAACGCGGGCGCTGCGGGTCTCGCCTGCGCACTCGTGCTCGGCAAGAGACGAGGCTGGCCGAAGGAGCCGATGCGCCCGCACAACCTGCCCCTCGTGCTGCTCGGCGCCGGTCTGCTGTGGTTCGGCTGGTTCGGCTTCAACGCCGGCTCGGCCGTCGCCGCCAACGGTCTCGCGGGCATCGCCTTCATGAACACGCAGGTGGCGACCGCGGCCGCCGCCATGGCGTGGATCGTGACGGAGAAGCTGCGCGACGGGCACTCGACGACGCTGGGTGTCGCGTCGGGTGCGGTCGCGGGGCTCGTGGCGATCACGCCGGCGTGCGGCTCGGTGACCCCGATGGGCGCCATCGCGATCGGCATCGTCGCGGGTGTGTTGTGTGCGCTCGCGGTCGGACTGAAGTTCCGCTTCGGCTTCGACGACTCGCTCGACGTCGTGGGTGTGCACCTGGTCGGCGGCCTGGTCGGCACCCTGCTCATCGGACTGCTGTGCTCGGCCGACGTCGTGGGTGTCGACGGTCTGTTCTACGGCGGCGGCTTCTCCCAGCTCGGCAAGCAGGCCATCGCGGCGTTCTCGGTGCTTGCGTACTCGTTCGTCGTCTCCTACATCCTGGCCCAGATCGTCGACAAGACGATCGGCTTCCGGATCAGCGAGGAGGACGAGGTCAACGGGATCGACACCAGTGCGCACGCCGAGTCCGGCTACGACCTGAGCGCGACGTTCGGCGGTGCGTTCAACGGCCTCGGAGCCGGAGCCGGAGCCGGAACCGACCGACGTACGGTCGACGTCGAGGGCGGGGAGAGGAGCGTGAAGGCATGAAGCTCGTCACCGCAGTGATCAAGCCGTTCAAGCTGGACGACGTCAAGAGCGCCCTGGAGTCCTTCGGGGTGCAGGGCATCACGGTCAGCGAGGCCAGCGGCTACGGACGGCAGAAGGGCCACACCGAGGTCTACCGAGGTGCGGAGTACACCGTCGACCTGGTGCCGAAGATCCGGGTCGAGGTCCTCGTCGAGGACGACGACGCCGAGGACGTCATCGAGGTCATCGTGAAGAGCTCGCAGACCGGGCGGATCGGTGACGGCAAGGTGTGGTCGGTGCCGGTGGACAGCGTGGTGAGGGTGCGCACGGGTGAGCGTGGCGCCGACGCTCTCTGACGCGACCCCCGCGGCGTACGCGGAGCGGCGCCGGGTCCTGCTCGAAGCCACGAGCCGGCCCGGCGTCGCCTCGCGCCGTGGACTCGCCGCACTCACCGATGCCTGGCTGCGCGAGGTCTTCACCCGGGCGTGCGCGGACGTGACAGCCCGGCCCGACCAGGTCGCCCTGGTCGCGGTCGGCGGCTACGGGCGGGCCGAGCTGTCGCCGGGCAGCGACCTGGACCTGATGCTGCTGCACGCAGGGAGGGCCGACGTCAGCGAGCTGGCGGACGCCGTCTGGTACCCGGTGTGGGACTCGGGTGTGCCGTTGGACCACTCGGTGCGCACGTTCGAGCAGGCGCGCCGGGTGGCGGGCGACGACCTGGCGGTCCTGCTGGGGATGCTCGACGCGCGGCTGGTCGCCGGCGATCGGAACCCGGTCGCGCGGCTGCGCTCCAGTGTGCTGGCCGATTGGCGGGCCGGTGCCCGGCGTCGGCTGCCGGCTCTCCGTGAGGCGTGGGAGGAGCGCGGCGCCAGCTTCGGGGACCTGCGCCATGCGCTGGAGCCCGACCTCAAGGAGGGGCGCGGTGGCCTGCGCGACCTCGTCTCGCTGCGTGCGGTCGCGGCCTCGTGGGTGGCCGACCGCCCGCACCGTGACGTCGACGACGCGGTCCGCCGGCTGGCCGACGTCCGCGAGGCGCTGCACCTGGTCACCGGCCGCGCCGGGAACCGGCTGCTCCTGCAGGAGCAGGACGAGGTGGCGGACCGGCTCGGTGTCGACGACGCGGACGCCCTGTTGCGCGCCGTCGGAGCTGCAGCCTCCGAGGTCACCCACGCCGCCGAGGTGACGTGGCGGCGAGCGCTGCAGCAGGTGAACGTGACGAGGTCGCGCTACCTGCGCGGCCGCCGGCCGGCGCTCAAGCTGCTCGGTCCCGGTCTGGCCGAGCACGACGGTGAGGCCGTGCTGACCGCACAGGCGGAGCCGACCCGGGACCCCCTGCTCACCCTGCGGCTGGCCGCCCGCGCCGCCCGCGCGGGCCTGCCCGTGTCGCCGAGCTCGTTGGACCGGCTGGCCGCGGACGCGCCGCCCCTGCCGGAGCCGTGGCCGGCTGCGGCCCGCGACCTGTTCCTCGAGCTGCTCGGCGCCGGGCCGGGGCTGGTCCCGGTCTGGGAGGCGCTGGACCAGGTGGGGATCGTGACCCGCTGGCTGCCGGAGTGGGGGCGCGTGCGCCACCTGCCGCAGCGCAACGCCGTGCACCGCTTCGCCGTGGACCGGCACCTGGTCGAGACGGCCGTGTGCGCCGCGCCACTGGTGCGGGAGGTCTCCCGGCCCGACCTGCTGCTCGTCGCGGCCCTGCTGCACGACATCGGCAAGGGCCCGGCGGACGACCACAGCCGGGCCGGCGCGCCGCTCGCGCAGCGCGTCGCCACCCGGATCGGCTTCGAGCCGGGCGACGTGGCGGTGGTCGAACGGTTGGTCCGCCACCACCTGCTGCTGGCGGAGACCGCGACGCGTCGAGACCTCGACGACCCGGCGACGGTCCGTTCGGTGGTGGACGCGCTTGGCGACCTCGAGGTGCTCGGTCTGCTGGAGGCGCTGACGTTGGCGGACGCCCGGGCGACCGGGCCGGCCGCGTGGAGCGAGTGGAAGGCGAACCTGGTGTCCGACCTCGCCCGGCGTACCGCGGCGCAGCTGCGCGGGCGCCTCGCCGCCCCGCCTCCCTCGCTCACCGCTGTCCAGGCGGAGCTCGCGGCGCGCGGCAGGCTGGCGGTGCTCGCGGAGCCGGACGAGGCGCTCACCTGGACTGTGACGGTCGCGGCACCCGACGCTCCCGGATTGTTCGCGACGATCGCCGGCGTGCTCGCCCTGCACCGCCTGTCGGTGCGCTCGGCCCAGGTGCGCACCGAGGCCGGCACCGCTCTGGACGTGTGGACGGTACTGCCGGACCGCGACCACGAGCCGCGGGCCGAGGCGCTGCGCACGGACATCGAGCGCGCCATGCACGGTGAGCTCGACCTGACTCGCCGGCTGACCAGCCGCGACGCGTCCCGGCGCCCACCGGTCGGACCCACCCCGGCCCCGCGGGTCGTCGTCGTCCCGTCGGCCTCGGAGTCCGCGACGGTGGTCGAGGTCCGTGCGGCCGACCGGGCCGGGCTGCTGCACCGGCTGGGGCGGGCTCTGACGGGCGTCAACGTGCGTGCCGCCCGCGTCGTGACCCTGGGCGGCGAGGCGGTCGACGTGTTCTACCTGCAGGACCGCGGCGGTCAGGTGTTGAGCACAGGTGCCTGCGCCGAGGTGGTGCGGCTGCTGACCGACGCCGCCGGCTGACCCAGCGCGCCGTCTACGGACGGCTCCTCGGTGCTGGCGACGATGAGGTCGAGCAGCAGGCGCAGCCGGTCCTCCGGTGGCGCGGGGCGGACGGCTGCCTGCGGCATGAGGCAATCGTGTCGGACCTTGCCCGCCGGCGCCTGATCCTGCTTGCGGAGATCGGGCCGGCGCGGATCGGGGGTGGCGGCCGGCGCGGTTAGGCTGAGAAGGACCCGATCGTGCTGCTGCCCGTCGTACCGACGAAGGACTCTCGTGTTCGCCACCCTCTCCGACCGCCTCGCCGCGACGTTCAAGAACCTGCGCGGCAAGGGCAGGCTGACCGACGCGGACCTCGACGCCACCACGCGGGAGATCCGGGTCGCCCTGCTCGAGGCGGACGTCGCGCTGCCGGTGGTCAAGGACTTCATCGAGTCGGTCCGGGAACGGGCCCGTGGCGCCGAGGTGCACCAGGCGCTGAACCCGGCGCAGCAGATCATCAAGATCGTCGACGAGGAGCTCGTCGAGATCCTCGGCGGCGAGACCCGGCGGCTGCGGTTCGCGAAGAACCCGCCGACGGTCATCATGCTGGCCGGTCTGCAAGGCTCCGGGAAGACGACACTGGCCGGCAAGCTGGCGCACTGGCTGCGCGGGCAGCAGCATCAGCCACTGCTCGTCGCGGCCGACCTGCAACGGCCCAACGCCGTGACCCAGCTGCAGGTCGTGGGGGAGCGAGCCGGTGTGCCGGTGTTCGCCCCTGAGCCCGGCAATGTGGGAGCAGCCGAGCCGACGAGCGGGCGGGACGGCGAGCGCGACCGGAAGCATTTCGGCGACCCGGTCGACGTCGCTCGCAGGTCGATCGAGTTCGCCAAGCAGAAGCTCTACGACGTCGTGATCGTCGACACCGCGGGCCGCCTCGGCATCGACGAGGAGCTGATGCAGCAGGCGGCCGACATCCGCGACGCGGTGTCGCCCGACGAGGTGCTCTTCGTCGTCGACGCGATGGTCGGCCAGGACGCGGTCACGACCGCGCTGGCCTTCCTCAACGGTGTCGGGTTCGACGGCGTGGTGCTGACCAAGCTCGACGGCGACGCACGAGGTGGTGCGGCGCTGTCGGTCGCGAAGGTCACCGGGCGGCAGGTGATGTTCGCGTCCAACGGCGAGAAGGTCGAGGACTTCGACGCCTTCCACCCGGACCGGATGGCCTCGCGCATCCTCGGCATGGGCGACGTGCTCACCCTGATCGAGCAGGCCGAGAAGGCCTTCGACAAGGACCAGGCCGAAGAGATGGCCGGCAAGTTCGGCCGCGGCGAGGACTTCACGTTCGAGGACTTCCTGGCGCAGATGGAGAGCGTCCGGAAGATGGGCTCGATGTCCAAGCTGCTCGGGATGCTGCCCGGCATGGGCGCGATCCGTGAGCAGATCGAGAACATCGACGAGCGCGAGGTCGACCGGGTCACGGCGATGATCAAGTCGATGACGCCGGCCGAGCGTCGGAACCACAAGATCCTCAACGGCTCGCGCCGGTCCCGGATCGCACGGGGGTCCGGCACCTCGGTCTCGGATGTCAACGGGCTGGTCGAGCGGTTCACCGAGGCGCAGAAGATGATGCGGCAGATGGCCTCCGCCGGTGGCATGCCGGGGGTGCCGGGCATGCCCGGGCTGCCCGGGATGGGCCGCGGGAAGAAGGCCAAGGGCCGCACCGCCGGTCCCGGCGCCAGGAAGGGAAAGGGCTCCCGGTCGGGCAACCCGGCCAAGAGGGCGCTCGAGCAGAAGCAGTGGGAGGCCCGGCAGGCCGGCCGGCCGGTGCCGGGCATGCCCGACCTGCCCGAGGACTTCGAGCTGCCCGAGGAGCTCAAGGGCCTGCTGCCGCCGTCCGGCCAGAACTGACCAGCCGACCCCTCGTCGGGTGGCGCGAAGTGGTCACAGATCCGGCTCGACCGGCGCGAAGTGGCTGCCCATCGAGCCGGTCGGCAGCCACCTTGCGCCCGTGAAGGTCCGGTGGCAGCCAGATTGCGCCAGTCGACGGCCAGGGGCCGGCGACCCCGCAGCCGATTGCCCGGGGCCCGATGTCGATCCGCCGGACCGGTGCGTCAAGGTGAAGGCATGACCGCCGAGCCGCCGCCGTTGACCCCGCTGCACGTCCGGGCCGTCGTGCTGCCCGGCGACGAGCGGCGCGACCTCTGGGTCGACGACCGCGGGCTGGTCCGCGAGACCGAGGTGACGGGCGCGCAGACCGTGGCGACCGACGCGTTCGTGCTGCCCGGCCTGGTCGACGCGCACTGCCACGTCGGGCTGGACGAGCACGGCGGGGTCCCCGAGGACGTCCAGGAGCAGCAGATCCGGGCGGACCGCGACGCTGGCACCCTGCTGATCCGGGACGCCGGCGTCCCGGTCGACACCCACTGGATCGACGCGCGCGACGACCTGCCACGTGTCATCCGGGCCGGTCGTCACATCGCGCGGACCAAGCGCTACATCCGCAACTACGGCGAGGAGATCGAGCCGGACCAGCTCGTCGCCGAGGTGGAGCGGCAGGCCGCGCGCGGGGACGGCTGGGTCAAGCTCGTCGGCGACTGGATCGACCGCGACGCCGGCGACCTGGCATCGTGCTGGCCCGCCGACGTCGCGGCCGCGGCGATCGACCGGGCTCACGCGCTGGGAGCCCGTGTCACGGCGCACTGCTTCGGGGAGCAGTCGGTGGCCGAGCTGGTCGCGGGCGGCATCGACTGCATCGAGCACGGCACCGGCATCACCGACGAGGTGGTCGCCGACATGGCGGCGCGGGGGACCGCCCTGGTGCCGACGCGAGTCCAGCTGGACAACTTCCCGGCGTACGCCGAAGCCGCGGGGAGGTTTCCGGCGTACGCCGCGCACATGCGCGACCTGCATGCACGCTGCGACGCGGTGCTGCGGTCCGCGTTCGACGCGGGCGTGCCGATGTATGCCGGCACCGATGCCGGGGGAGTGCTGCCGCACGGCCTGATCGCGCGCGAGCTGCTGGCGCTGCACGAGCAGGTCGGTCTGGCGGCCGACGTCGCGATCGGCGCCGGGTCGTGGCGGGCCCGGGAATGGCTGGGCCGCCCGTCACTCGAGGACGGGTCGCCGGCCGACTTCGTGGTCTACGACGACGACCCACTGGCCGACCTGCGGGCGCTGGCGCATCCGCGAGCGGTGGTGCTGCGCGGCCGCGTGGTGTGCTGAGCGCGGGTCGGGTCGGGTGGCGCCTCTCCCTCCCCGGAGCGGATCTTGAGACGAGCGACGCTGCCCGACTGTCCGGAACGCATCAAGATCATCGGGCGGAGCGCGTCCGGAACCTGATCTTGAGACCGGCCGCGCGGGCCACCAGTCGAGCTCGCCTCAAGATCGGCGCGCGGGCCACCCGTCGACCCTCGTCTCAAGATCAGCCGAGATTGGTGATCTTGTGCGGGGGCGGGTCCGGTGGATTTCGGCGCGGCCGGGCCGGTCTGGCATGATGGCTGGCGCACCTCGGCGTACGGCGGTCCCTCTCAACCGCTGCGCGCCGGGCCACCGGCCATCCGACTGCTGCCCCCACGCGCAGTCCGGGCGCCACCCGCATGCGAGAAGCAGGAGCTTCATCAACCGTGGCAGTCAAGATCAAGCTGATGCGCATGGGCAAGATTCGTGCGCCCTACTACCGGATCGTCATCGCCGACGCCCGCACCAAGCGTGACGGGCGCTCGATCGAGACCATCGGCAAGTACCACCCGACACAGGAGCCCTCGCTGATCGAGGTCGACTCCGACCGGGCGCAGTACTGGCTCGGCGTCGGGGCCCAGCCGACCGAGGCCGTCGCCGCGATCCTCAAGGTGACCGGCGACTGGCAAAAGTTCAAGGGTCTCCCCGGCGCCGAAGGCACGCTGCGGGTCGCCGACGCGCGCGCGGACAAGAAGGCGATCTTCGAGGCCGCGGCCAAGGAGAGCACGGGCGAGGCCAAGGACGGCGCCACGACACCGCGCAAGCGGGCCGCGAAGAAGGCGGCCGACAAGCCAGCGGCCGCCGCGCCGCCCGAGTCCGCCGCTCCGGAAGCCCCGGCGCCCGAGGCAGCAGCCCCCGAAGCTTCCGCTCCTGAGGCCCCAGCCCCCGAGGCCTCCGCGGCGGAGACCACCGCCGACACCACCGACAGCGGCGCCACCGAGACCCCGGCGAGCAAGAGCTGAGCATGCTCGACGAGGCTCTCGAACACCTTGTCCGCGGCATCGTCGACCACCCGGACGAGGTCAGCGTCCGCGACCGGCAGGGCAGGCGCGGCCGCACGCTCGAGGTGCGGGTCCACCCCGAGGACCTGGGCAAGGTGATCGGCCGCAACGGGCGGACCGCCAAGGCGTTGCGCACGGTGGTCGGCGCCCTCGGCTCCGAGCGTGGTGTCCGTGTCGACATCCTTGACGTCGACGAGCGCTGACCGGCCAGGGCGACACGTCGTGCAGGTCGTGGTCGGGCGGATCGGCCGACCGCACGGCCTGCGCGGCGAGGTGTCCGTCGAGGTGCGCACCGACGATCCCGAGCGACGGCTGGCACCGGGTCTGACGCTGCAGACCGACCCCGCCGTTGCGGGGCCGCTGACCATCGTGACCGGGCGGGTCCACAGCGGCCGGCTGCTGCTGACCTTCGAGGGCGTCGGCGACCGGACCGGCGCGGAGGGCCTCCGAGGAGTCCTCCTGCTCGCCGAGATCGACCCGGACGAGCGCCCGGAGGACCCTGAGGAGTTCTTCGACCACCAGCTGGTCGGCCTGCTGGTGAGCACGGTCGCCGGAGAGCCGGTCGGCGAGGTCACCGAGATGCTGCACCTGCCCGGGCAGGACGTGCTCGTGCTGCGCCGTCCCGACGGCCGCGAGGCGCTGGTTCCGTTCGTCACGGAGATCGTCCCGGGCGTGGACCTCGTGGGCGGTCGCCTGGTGATCGACCCACCTCCCGGACTGCTGGACGAGAACCCGTAGCCGTGCGCGTCGACGTCGTCACGATCTTCCCCGAGTACCTGGGCCCGCTCCGGCTCTCCCTCGTCGGCCGCGCGATCGAGGACGGCCTGGTCGACCTGCGGGTCCACGACCTGCGCGAGTGGACCAGCGACCGGCACCGGCGCGTCGACGACACGCCGTACGGCGGTGGGCCCGGCATGCTGATGCGCCCGGAGCCCTGGGGGGCGGCGCTCGACGAGCTGGTGCCCGAGGGCGCGGGCCCAGCCCGCCTCGTGGTCCCGTCACCGGCCGGTGTGCCGTTCACCCAGCAGGTCGCGGCCGACCTCGCTGACGAGCCCTGGTTGGTCTTCGCGTGCGGACGCTACGAGGGCGTGGACCAGCGGGTGCTCGACGAGGCGGCTGCCCGGATGCCGGTCACCGAGGTGTCCGTGGGTGACGTCGTGCTGGGCGGCGGCGAAGCGGCGGCCCTGGTCGTGGTCGAGGCCGTCGCGCGGCTGCTGCCCGGCGTGATCGGCAACGCCGAGTCGCTCGCCGAGGAGTCCCACGCGGCCGGCCTGCTCGAGGCCCCGGCGTACACCAAGCCGCAGGTCTGGCGCGGCCGGGAGGTACCGGAGGTGCTGCTGTCCGGCCACCACGGCAAGGTCGCCCGCTGGCGGCGGGAC
>JAVEDG010000113.1 GCA_030841245.1 Actinomycetota bacterium | reverse complement strand
AAGCCCCGGCCGGCGACACTGACGACGCCGAGGACACTCCACATGGCCAGCTGCTGCTGCCCGGCGGCTCCGCCGCCGCACCCACCCGGCTGCTGCCGTCCAACGTGCACATCGGGCTCACCGTGTCACTGCAGGCGCTCCGCGACGGCCTGGCCGGGGCCGGGCGGCTGGACACCGGGGCCACCCTCTCCGCCGCCGAGCTACGCCGGCTGGCCTGTGACGCCGCGATCATCCCCATCGTGATGAACGGAAACTCCAAACCGCTCGACGTCGGACGCCAACGCCGCCTGCACGACCTCTACCAGCGCCGCGCCCTCTACGTGCGCGACCAAGGCTGCATCACCCCCGGCTGCGAGCGCCCCGCCGCCGACTGCCAACCCCACCACGACTTGGACTGGACCAACGGCGGACCCACCGACCTCACCCACGCCTGCCTGCTGTGCCTCTACCACCACCAGATGGTCCACCGCCAACACTGGACCGTGCGCCTTGCCGCCAACGGCTACCCCGAACTCATCCCACCCAAGACCATCGACCCCGACCAACGATCCCGACAACACCACCGCTTCCGACTGCGCCTGCTCACCAAACAACGAGAGTGAGTGAGCTGCTACGTCGCTGACACCAAGATGTGAGTCAGGTCTTGCAACCCATGGCACAGGCGGGATCGGTACCGACCGAGAACTCGCACCTACTCACCGACGAGGTGTCGCAGCCCGGTGCTGGTTGACTGTGATCCCGTGAGCAACCCGCACGACGAGGAGTTTCAACCCTCGACCGGTGCTCGCAACACGTTGCAGTGGGCACGCGAACACGGCGCATCGACGCTGGGCGAGGCCTACGACCTGCTCGACCAGCTGGAAGTCTCCAACGACATCCCCGAGGTCCTCGGGCACGACGACACGGTCGAGGGCATGCGCGAAGAGCTCGGGTTCGGCATCGACCTGATCGGCGCGGACGCTTTGCTGACCAGACGGCTCAGACCCCTGGGTCGGCTTGGCCGAAGAACTGCCCGGTGATAGACGATGGACCCGTGGTGGGCGATGACACCTGGGCCGGCTTGGCTGACCGATTCGTCGACGAGGCCTATGCCTCTGTGAAGGGGCGCGTGCGCACCTACGTGCTGCACCAACACCTGCTGGAACATCTGCCGGGACCCCCCGCGCCTGTGCTCGACGTCGGCGGCGGCGCCGGCAATCAGTCGTTTCCGCTGGCCGAAGCTGGCTACGAGGTGACGCTGCTTGACCCGTCGAAGGCGATGCTGGCCAAAGCTCAGCAGCGCCTCACGGGGCTTCCTGGTGACGCACAGCGCCGGGTGACGCTGCTGCAGGCCGACGGTGAGGACGCCGTCGACGCGGTGAAGGGCCGGCGCTTCGCCGCAGTGCTGTGCCATGGCGTGCTCGGCTACCTCGAGCGGCCGGAGCCGCTGGTCGACCAGCTGTGCCGGTGCGCAGCTGCCGGCGGCCTGGTCTCGATCATGACGGGCAACGCCAAGGCGTCGGCGGTGCGCCCGGCCCTGGAACGGCGGTGGGACGACGCTCTGGCGTCATTCGACGCCAGAACCGAGATCGGGGTACTGGGAGTGCCTGGCCGAGCCGACACGGTGGAGGAACTCAGCGAGCTCATGCGGAGCGGAGGCGTGGAGCCGCTGCGCTGGTATGGCGTGTGGCTGTTCGTCGACTGGCTCGAGTTCGGTGGAGCCGAGTTGGACCCCAGCGACTCGAAGCAGGTAGCGGCGACAGCCGCAGTCGAACTCGAGGCCAGCAGACGCGACCCCTACCGCCAGCTCAGTCGGGTGTTCCATCTGGTGGGACGCAAAGCGTCGAGCTGACGGGGTACAGATCGGGCACGTCGCCGCCGCTGCTAAACAGCAGCGGTGACAAGCCACGATGACGCACGGAGCAGGACGCCCTCGGGGGTTGCGTGCCGGTCGAGCTCCTCTTTCAGGTTGTTGAGGGCGCGGTCCGCGGTCGGCTCGTCGAGATCGTTGAGAAGCCCATGGGTGAGCCCGAGGCTGCGGACGAATGCATACGCCTCGTCACCATCGCCGCCGAGATCGGCCGGCTCGTCGACCTCCTGAAATTGCACGTCCCCAAAGCCAGCCGTCTCGACAATCTCCCGAACCTGATCGCGATCTGCGAATGCGAACGGTCCTGGTGCGCCTCGCGGTGGCTCCGGAAGCTTTCGGCCCGCGGCCACCGCGTGCTAGAGCGCAGTGGGCCGTTACAGTCCCTGCCCAGGGTTGGCATCATGCATCGATGGGAACCGATCGCACCGTGTACAGCACTCGCCCACTGACCCCGGACACCTGGCACGACTTCGCGCGTCTGGTCGAGGCCAACAACGGCATCTGGGGTGGGTGTTGGTGCATGGGATTCCACAGCGAAGGGCTGAACAAGGACAGCACCGCAGCTGGCAACAGGAAGGCCAAGGAAACCCATGTGCGCACAGGGACGGTGCACCAGATCCTGGTCTTTGCAGGCGACGAGTGCGTCGGTTGGTGCCAGTACGGCTCGCCTGCGGAGCTGCCCAACATCAAGAACCCTGCCGCTTACACCAGGGAACTCGTGGAGCTCCCGGGCTGGCGCATCGGCTGCATCTTCACCGACAAGGGTCGACGAGGCAGTGGCGTGGCCCGAGCGGCTGTCTCAGCCGCGCTGGATGCCATCCGCGACGCCGGCGGCGGGGTCATCGAGGCCTACCCCGAGCAGGTCGAGGGCCGCTCTCCGCAGCGGGGTGCGTATTTCCATACCGGGCCGGAGACCTTGTTCGAAGAGTTCGGCTTCACTCGCGACCGTCAGATCGCCAAGTGGCGCTGGGTAATGCGCCTGAGGTTGGACGTCTGAGCACATCCGTTCATCCGTCATGCCCTGGTCGGTGCCCGACCCGTCAGTCGAGCCGACTGTGAATTGCCGGATCGTGCTCCAAGGGGCGAGTCAGTACAAGCAGACCCGAAAGGAATCACTGAGGCCGCCGATACCTGGCTGATACCGCCCCCGCGTGCACTCAGGAACGTGTCCCAGAGGCCGCCATCAGCGCACCGATACCGATGCTGGTGCGGCCATCGCCAGAACAACACGCGGAGGCCGCAATGAACCACCCTGACACCGACGAGGCCGAGCCCGAGTTCGCGAGTGCCGAACGAGACGGACGAAATCGCCGCGGCGCCTGGGTCGGCGGCACAGTCGTCGCGGTCGTTGCCACGGTCGCAATCGCAGCCTGGGCGATCGGCCAGAGCTCCGGCGACCAGTCAGACGCTTCAGCTGTCGCGGCCCATGCCAGACCGGAGCGCGTCGCCGCCGCTTTCGTCAACGCCTACGCGAGCTATGACCGGCCGCGGCTGAAGTCCTTGCTGGCAGGCAACGCGCTGGCCAACTGGTCGAGCACGCGTGACGACAATGTGGCGGACGAGGCAATCGAGTTCCGGGTGCTGCTCGACTCCTGCACCGCGATGGACCACTCGAACGTCGGGACCCGGGTGAGCTGCGCTTTCGACGTCCACGCGCTCGGATCCAAGCAGCTCGGCCGCGGTCCATACTCGGACAACACGTTCGTCCTCACCGTGCGGAATGGCAAGATCATCACGTCGAACATCATCTTCAACTACGCGAACAACGGCTTCTCCCGCGAGATGTGGGAGCCGTTCGTGGGCTGGGTGACCAAGCACTACCCGAAGGACGCTCCAGCCATGTTCGAGAGCCCTGACCCACGACCGGAGGGCAGGTCTGCGACGCTGTTCCACCAGCACATCGCGGACTATGTAGCGGCCAAGTCTTCCTGATGGGCGCGGCTCTCGCGCTCCGCTGTGCGGCTACTTGGTCCGGTAGTGCAGGTGGACGACGCCGCCGGCGAA
The DNA here is from genome assembly GCA_030841245.1 of Actinomycetota bacterium. GTDB lineage: Bacteria > Actinomycetota > Actinomycetes > JACCUZ01 > JACCUZ01 > JAVEDG01. The sequence goes on along the minus strand of JAVEDG010000113.1, from coordinate 8,327 downwards.
GCGGTGCTCGTCGAGCAGCTCGAGTCCCAGCCGGACGTCGTCAGGCAGCGCCCGGTTGCCGCCTCCTACGAGCACCGGTGTGACGAACAGGCGGCACTCGTCTACCAGCCCGGCGCGGAACGCTGCCGCGGCCAGGTGCGGGCCGCCGACGCTGATGTCCTGCTCTGCCGCGGCCTTCATCGCTGCGACGGCCTCGGGGTCGAAGACCCCCTCGACGCGGGTGCGCTCGCTGGACACCTTGTCCAGGCTGGTCGAGTAGACGACCTTGTCGGCGGATCGCCAGATCTGGGCGTAGTCGCGCATGACGGCGGCCTGCTCCGGCCCCGTGTCCATCGTCTCCCAGACGTGCATCACGTCGTACATCCGTCGGCCGTAGAGATAGGTGCCGATCGGCCGCTCGACGTCGTTGACGAAGGCGTGCACCTCCTCGTCGGGCGCGGCCCAATCGAACGTGCCGTCGCGGTCGGCGACATAGCCGTCGAGAGAGGTGATCGCCGAGTAGATCAGTCTGGCCATGGTGAGCCACCCTGGCGGGTGCCGATCGGTCAGTGCAAGCCGGCCGCGCCACCAACGGCAAGCCGGCGGCGCCACCAACGGCAGTCAACAGCGCGGCTGCGACCTATCCCTCGAGGTCGCCGGCCACCGCGCGCAGCACGGCGGCGGCCTTGCGCGACACCTCGCGGTCCGGGTAGCGACCGCGGCGCAGGGTGTTGCCCACTCCGTCGAGCAGCTTGATCAGGTCCTCGACGATCACGGCCATGTCGTCGACGGGCTTGCGCGACGCGGCGGACATCGACGGGATCGGGTCGAGCACGGTGACGGTCAGGGCCTGCTCTCCGCGGCGGCCCTCGACCACGCCGAACTCCACCCGCGAGCCGGGCTTGAGCGAGGGGACGCCGGTCGGCAGGGCGGACGAGTGCACGAAGACGTCACCGCCGTCGTCCCGGCTGAGGAAGCCGAAACCTTTGTCGGTGTCGTACCACTTGACCTTGCCGGTAGGCACGGGAGACCTCTGCTGCTCGTCTGGGTGGGATCGGGTCACCCCGAGCGGGTGCTGACCGACTGTCCAGCCTATCTCGGCCCGCCACCGGCTCCCAGCGGCTTTCTCAGCGGTAGCGGCCCGGGTCCGGCAACAGCTCGTTGAGCGCACCCGACCGGAAGCCTCTGGGGTCCACCTCCACCTGCTCGAACCCGCAGTCGCGGACGGCGTCGCGCGCCGCCGCCAGGGCCTGGACCGCAGGGACGGCCTCCTCGTCGACCTCGATCCGGGCGACATCGCCCAGGTCACGGACCCGCAGGTCCCGGGTGGCCACCCCGGCGCTGCGGAGCGCCTGCCGCAGGGCGCGTTCGGCCCGGTCCACCCGGGCCAGGCGCTCGGGCGAGATCTCGATGCCGTAGGCGATCCGGCTCGACAGGCAGGCCGCCGCCGGCTTGTCCCACGTCGACAGGCCCCATCGCCGGCTGGCCTCGCGCACCTGGGTCTTGGTCAGGCCCGCGTCCCGCAGGGGGGTCAGCGCCCCGCGCTCGGCGGCCGCGCGGATACCCGGGCGGAAGCCGGCCACCGCGTCCTCGGCGTTGGTGCCGGTGGCGACGTGCTCGATGCCGTGCTCCGCGGCGACCGGTCGGAGTACGTCGAGCAGCTCGGCCTTGCAGAAGTAGCACCGGTCCCCCGCGTTGGCCCGATAGCCCTCGCGCTCCAGCTCGGCGGTCTCGACCTGCACGTGTCGCACGCCCAGGTCCCGGGCGAAGGCGAGCGCCGCGGCAAGCTCGCCGTCGGCCAGGCTGCCGGACACGGCGGTCACCGCCAGCACGCGCTCGGAGCCGAGCGCCCGCGCGGCGGCGGCCAGCACGAAGGCCGAGTCTGCACCGCCGGAGAAGGCGACTGCGAGGCCGCCGGTGGCGCATAGCGTCGCCGCCAGGTCGGCGAGCCGCCGCTGCAGGACGTGCTCGTCGAGCCAGGCAGGCAGCTCGGTCAGGTCCGTGAGGACCACGTCGGCCCCGGCGGCGACCAGCTCGGCCGCGCTGACCGGCCCGGTCGGCACCCCGACGCCGAGCGCACCCGCTGCCTGGGCGCCCGCCATGTCGGCCGTGTGGTCACCGACGTACACCGTCGCCCCGTGCTCGCGCAGCGCCTCGCCCTTCGCCGGCCCCCACAGCCACCCGACGACGTGGTCGGCCTCGATGCCGAGGTGCCGCAGGTGCATCCAGGCGTTCGGCTCGTACTTCGCCGTGACCACCACGACGGTGCCACCGAGCCGGTGCACCGCGTCGACGGACTCGCGTGCGCCCGGGAGCGCGGCCGTCGGCTCGACCGCCAGGCCGGGGTACAGCTCACGGAACCGGTCGCCCATAGCGGCCACCTGCTCGGGTGGGAACCAGACGGCCAGCTCCTCGTCGAGCGGCGGTCCGAGCCGGCTGACGGCCGCCGCGCTGTCGATCGCGACGCCGGTCTCCGCCGCGAGCGCGTCCCAGACCGCGGCGATACCCGCACGGGTGTCGATCAGGGTCATGTCGAGGTCGAACCCGACGACGAGTGGAGCCACCCGCCCAAGCGTAGGTGGTCGGATGTCCTCAGGCCTCAGGCCTCAGGTCTTGGGCCGGTGGGCCGGCTCCTCCTGGGTCAGGTCGAGCTGCTCGTTACGCGCGGGTGCTCCTTCGGTGGTAGCACCTCGGCTCGGAGCTCCTCCGGTGGGAGCACTGCCAGTAGGAGCACCACCGTTGGGAGCGCCGGTCGCCGGCCCGGCACCGGGAGTCGCAGCGGCCGTGCCCGTACCGGCGGCCGCGGCGGGTGCGACCCCCGCAGCTCCGGGGTGGGAGCCGAGCAGCTCGTCGAAGAGGGCCCGGAAGTGCATGAAGCCCTCGCGCAAGTCGTCGGTGGTCGTCGTGCCGGACGAGTGCCGGCCGGCGACGGAGTGCGCGGCGCGGTAGTTCTCGGCGATGTGCGGGTGGTCGGCGGCGATCATGTCCGACTTGGTGTCGAAGTCGTCGACGGGGTAGCCGCGGTCCCGCATCACCTCGCCGACCAGCCGGTCCGCGTCACGGGTGGCCTCACCGGGGTCGTCGACGAACGTGGCCTGCACCGCCATCCAGCGCTCCGTGAAGCGGTCCCGCTCGGCGGCGGTCAGCTCACGGATGTCCAACGTGTCGCGCCGGTGCGCGACGTCGGACAGCTCGCTCTCGGCCTTCCGGCGGCTGTCGTGCTGATCGACCGCCCGGTCGTACTCCGGCCCGAACCTGTCCTTCAGCTCCTCGCTGCGCTTCTTCTTGCGTGCGTTGGCCATGATCGCGAGGGCGATCAGGACGAGCACGACGAGCACGATCAACACGATCAGCCAGGTCATGGCGACCCTCCCTTTGTCATGTGTGGCCTACCCAGATCGGGCGGCGATATCCCGCCAGGCGTCCCGAACGTCGCCGCCCGGGGCCTAAACACACGCGTCATGGCCGCGGTACCGGACGAGCTAGGCGTGCCGGTGCGCGGCGGCGGCCTGCAGACCGAGCAGCTCGACCGACCGCTCGCGCATCTCGACCTTGCGGATCTTGCCGGTGACCGTCATCGGGAACTCCTCGACCACCTGCACGTAGCGCGGCACCTTGTAGTGCGCCAGCTTGCCGTCGCAGAACTCCCGGACGGCGTCCACCGTGAGTGGCTCGGTGCCTTCCCGCATCCGGATCCAGGCGCACAGCTCCTCGCCGTACTTCTCGTCCGGCACGCCGATCACCTGGACGTCGGCGATGTCGGGGTGGCTGTAGAGGAACTCCTCGATCTCGCGCGGGTAGATGTTCTCGCCACCCCGGATCACCATGTCCTTGATCCGCCCGACGATGTTGACGTACCCCTCGGCGTCCATCGTGGCGAGGTCCCCGGTGTGCATCCAGCCGGCCCGGTCGAGGACCTGGTCGGTCTTGTCCTGCTCGTCCCAGTAGCCGAGCATCACCGAGTAGCCGCGGGTGCAGAGCTCACCGGCGCTGCCTCGCGGTACCACCCCGCCGGTCTCGGGCTCCACGACCATCACCTCGACGTGAGGGTGCACGGTCCCGACCGTCGACACCCTTCGCTCGAGGTCGTCGTCACGGCGGGTCTGGGTCGACACCGGGGACGTCTCGGTCATGCCGTAGGCGATGGTGACCTCGGACATGTGCATCTCGGAGACCACCCGCTTCATCACCTCGACCGGGCACGGCGAGCCGGCCATGATGCCGGTGCGCAGCGACGACAGGTCGAACGACGCGAAGTCGGGGTGCTGCAGCTCGGCGATGAACATCGTCGGCACGCCGTACAACGATGTGCATCGTTCCTGCTGCACCGCCTGCAGCGTCGCACCCGGGTCGAAGCCGAGTGCGGGGATCACGATGCAGGCGCCGTGCGAGGTGGCGCCGAGATTGCCCATCACCATTCCGAAGCAGTGGTAGAAGGGCACCGGCACCGCGATCCGGTCGACTTCGGTGTGCCCGCACACCTCGCTGACGAAGAAGCCATTGTTGAGGATGTTGTGATGCGAGAGCGTCGCGCCCTTCGGGAAGCCGGTCGTGCCGGAGGTGTACTGGATGTTGATCGGGTCGTCGAACGCGAGCTGCTCGCGGCGATGCTCCACGTGCTCGCGGCCGACCGAGTCGGACCCGGCGAGCGACGCTTCCCAGGACGGAGTGCCGATGAGCACGACGTCGCGCAGCACGGGGCACTCGGCACGGACCTGCTCGATCATCGCCGCGTAGTCGCTGCCCTTGAATGCGGTTGCCGAGACCAGGACCGACACCCCCGCCTGCTTGAGCACGTAGGCCAGCTCGTGCGTGCGGTACGCCGGGTTGATGTTGACGAGGATCGCGCCGATGTCGGCAGTCGCGTACTGGACGAACACCCACTCGGCACAGTTGGGCGCCCAGATGCCGACCCGGTCGCCGCGCTCGACGCCCATCGCGAGCAGCCCACGAGCCACCCGGTCGACCTCCTCGGAGAGCTCGCGATACGTGAAACGGCGACCCGTGGCGCAGTCGACCAGTGCCTCGCGGCCGCCGTGGGCGGCGACGGTCCGCCGGAAGTTGGCACCGATCGTGTCGCCGAGAAGCGCCACGGTGGACGTGCCGGACGCGTACGACGGGGAGCTGGGCTGGGTCATGGGACACCTCCGGGGCTCATCCTTGGCCTCGTCGGGCCAGGACGGAAGCCCCGGCCGCAGCGGCATCCCTGCTGGCGCCCGGTCGTACGCTGGCCGGAGCAGGCAGGCATCATCCCTCGCGGCTCGTCCTCGCAGGCGGGCGCGGGCCGCTCCCGGAAGGACCTGACGTTGAGCCGGTTCCGGACGCCAGGGCTCTCGCACCGTCCATGACCGAGACCACCCGGCCGCGCAGCCTCGCGGACGACCTCCGCTCCCGCTCGGACGACGAGCTGGCACGGCTGCTTCGAAGCCGCCCGGACCTGCTCAACCCGGTGCCCTCCGACGTCGGCACCCTGGCGGCGCGCGCAGCCACCCGGGCGTCCGTGCAGCGGGCGCTGGACAACCTCGACCTCTTCGCCCTCGAGGTGGTCGAGGTGCTCTGCGCGCTGGCCGACCCGGTCGACCCCGCCGACGTCGAGCGGCTGCTCGGCGCGGCCCCCGGAGAGCCCCTCGAGTCGCTGCGGACCCAGGGTCTGCTGTACGGCGCCCCTGGCCCCGTCTCGCTGGTCCGGACGGTGCGTGAGCTCGTCGGCCCGCCCGCGGGCCTGGGACCACCGGCCACGCAGGCGCTGCAGACCTATGGACCGGCGCGGCTGCAGCAGCTGCTCGCTGATCTCGACCTGCCGGGCACGGGCGACCCGGTCGCGGCCGTCGACCGCGTCGGAGAGCTGATCGCCGACCGCGCCGCCTTCGACAAGCTGCTGTCCGGCGCGCCGGCCGGGGCAAGGGAGGCCCTCGAGTCACTCACCTGGACCTCGACCGGTGCGCTGCAGCGGGCCCGCCGCGACGTCGACGCGGCCAGCGCCGCCAGCCCGGTCGAGTGGCTGCTGGCGCACGGGCTCGTGGTCGCGGCGGACTCGTCGACCGTGGTCGTGCCGCGGGAGGTGGGGCTGCACCTGCGCGGCGAGAGGGTCCACGCCGTCGTGCACCCGGTTCCGCCGGCGCCGGCAGCGGTCCCCGCCGACCGGGCCAGGGTCGCGGCAACGGCGTCGCACAGCGCCGCCCGGGCGGTGCAGGTGGCCGAGGACGTGCTCCGGCTCTGGTCGGAGACACCGCCTCGCGTGCTGCGAACCGGTGGTCTCGGTGTACGTGACCGCAACCGCGCGGCCGCTGTGATCGGCGTCGACGAGGCGCTGCTGTCGCTCGTGCTGGAGTCGTCCTGGGAGGCCGGGCTCCTCGACAGCCAGGAGGGCGAGACCTGGTTGCCGACCAGGTCCTACGACGACTGGCGGGTCGCCTCGACGTCGTCCCGGTGGCTGGCCCTGGCCACGGCCTGGCTGGCGTCGACCCGGGTCGCCGGCCTCGCCGGCTCGCGCGACTCCCGGGACCGGGTGCTCGTGCCGCTCGGCCCGGACCTGGACCGGATGGCCGCCCCCGGGCTGCGCCGCAGTGCGCTCGACGTCCTGGCCGGCGCCGACGGTGCGGTCCCGCCGGAGTCCGTCGCCGAGGTGCTGCACTGGCACGGACCGCGTCGCGGTGGCCAGTGGCGCGACGACCTCGTGCGCTGGTCGCTGCACGAGGCCGAGATGTTGGGCGTGGTGGGTGCCGGCGCGTTGACCGAGCCCGGCCGGGCGCTGCTCGCGGGTGACCCCGCGCGCGCCGAGCAGCTGATGGCCGCCCTGTTGCCCCGACCGGTCGACCACGTGTTGCTGCAGGCCGACCTCACCGCCGTCGCACCAGGTCCGCTCCGGCCGGACCTGGACGCCGAGCTGAGGTTGATGGCCGACGTGGAGTCCACCGGCAGCGCGACCGTCTACCGGTTCAGCGCCGGGTCGGTGCGGCGCGCGCTGGACGCCGGCCGGACCGCGGACGAGATCCAGCGCCGGTTGGAGGGCGCGTCGCAGACGCCGGTCCCGCAGCCGCTGTCCTACCTGGTCACGGACGTCGCGCGCCGGCACGGTCGGTTGCGCGTCGGGGCGGCCTCGGCGTACCTCTACTGCGACGACCCGGCGGTCCTGGACGAGGTCGTCGCGGACCGACGCAGCAGCGCGCTGCTGCTGCGTCGCCTCGCGCCCACCGTGGTCGCTTCCCGGGTGTCCGCAGAGACCCTGCTCGACCGGCTGCGGGAGATGGGCCATGCGCCGGCCGCGGAGAACGAGGCCGGCGAGGTGGTGCTCGGTCCACGGCGATCAGCGCGGGCAAGCTCCCGCCGGCGTACGACGCGACAGGTCAGCGAGCCGGCCGCGCCGCGTGACACGCTCCTGACGGCAGCAGTCCGCGCGATCAGGGCCGGCGACCGGGCATCGTCCGCCGGCGCCCGTGCAACCGGAACGGTGGCCGGGCTGCTCGTCGGACGCCCGAGTGCCGATGTGCTCGCCGCGCTGGCCGAGGCGGTGGCCGCCCAGTCCTCGCTGTGGCTGGGCTACGTCAACGCGGAGGGCCAGGCCAGCCAGCGGATCGTCGAGCCGATCGCCGTCGAGGGTGGCTACCTCACCGCCTTCGACCACCTGCGCGACGAGGTTCGCACCTTCTCGGTGCACCGGATCACCGGCGTCGCGGCGGTCGACGAGCCGGCGTGAGCCGGCGACGCCAGGACCCTCCGCTGGCTTGGTTGGTTTGACGACAGGTGCCGAGCGGTAAACCGCTTACTGCCACGGGGCGTCTGATGGGCAGGAGGTGCCCCGTGCGGCAGATGCAGAAGAAGCTCGGGCTGCGACGCCGTCGTGCCGCCGAGCAGCCGGTCGACCCCGGAGCTGACGGCAACACCGGCGAGTCCACGAGCGGATCGCGCTGTCCGGACACCACCGCCCTGCTGAGCAGGATCGACGAGGTGCTCGCCTCGGTCTGAGCGGGCTGCCGGCAGCAGAAGCCAGGATCAGCACGACCGCCCAGGATCAGCTGGCCGCCGGCCGGGACGCTTGCGACGGCCGGTCGCCGGTGGCGCCCTGAGCGGCCCGCTGACGGCGTCGGGCCCGCGCCCGCTTCCGTCGCGGCACGAGGTCGCGCATGGACCCCTCCGGGCGGGCGATGACCCGGTCCCGCGAGGCCCGCACCGACGTGGCCATCCGCAGCCGTGCCGAGGCGATCCAGTACCGCACCAGGGCGCTCGGGCGCGGGAAGCCGGGCGACGGGGGCACGTCGTAGCCGAGGGAACGCAGCCGTCGACCGGCGACGTACTCGACCAGGCGCAGCTCCCAGGGCTCGAGGTCTGCGAGATGGCCTCCGACCCGC
>JAVEDG010000112.1 GCA_030841245.1 Actinomycetota bacterium | reverse complement strand
TGGAAGAGATGCTGGAGGGCCGGCGATGAGCACCCCTACCGAGGACCGGCTGCGCCGCGCGCTCGCCGCTCGCGCCGAGCAGGTGACCCCCTCCGCGATGCGCGTCGCGACTCCCCTGCCAGGCTCCCACCGCCGCGCGTGGTGGTGGGCCACCGCAGCCGCGGGAGCCGTCGCGCTCGCGGTTGTCGTCGCCGGGCAGTTCGCCTCGGGTGGGCCGTCCGACACGTTCGTCCCACCCGCGACGCGCCACACCACGTCGGTCCCGGACGTCGTCGCCTCCGGACAGTGCCCGAACGGCGTCGGAGTCGCCTTGACCGCCGTCGAGGGCGCAGCAGGACGGGCCGACATCGACGGGGACGGAGTGCCCGACACGGTCGCCCTGGGCCGCGACTCCTCGGCGGCCCCGCAGTGCTCGTGGTTCGTCGTCGTCCAGACCGCGGGCGACACGGTCTACTCCGCGCCGTTCGACCGGTCCGCCCTGCCGCCGCACGGCTTCCCGCCCCGGATCGTCGCCTTCCCGATGCTCGGGCACGACGCTGGTGCGGAGGTCGTGGTCGACACACGTGCGGGTGCCGATGCAACGGTCGCCCAGCTGTTCACGTTCGCCGGCGGCAAGCTCGTCCACGTCGCCGACCCCACGAGCCGCGACGGGAACCTGATCCTGGACGGGGGCGGCGTCAATTACCCGCGCGCCACCGGCTGCACAGCTGACGGGCTGCTCACCGAGATCAGCGCCGCATCCACGGGCCGGGCGACGTTCGCGGTGACCGAGTCGCGGCTCGTCCTCAGTGGCGAGCGGTTGCGCGAGGTCCGGCACCATGTCACCCGGCACGTCCCCGGCAAGCAGCTCGTCGCCCGGTTCCCCGCGCTCCGCGGCTACGACTTCGGTCCGTGCACCGGGCGGTCCGGCGGCTGAGCCGTGCGCCGTGGTAGGGCTGGCGTGTGCAGTCCGCGCCGCGTCGGGTCGAGGTCGCGGCGGAACGGGTGGACCGCTGGTTGGCCGGATTCGCCGAGCGGCATGGAGCCACGACCTGGCAGGAGGACGCCGGCGAGCTCCGCGTGACGGCGGCCGACGGATCGACGGCGCGGTGCGACCCCCCCTTCCCGCCGCTGTCGGTGGACCCCGACCGCCCCTACGGCGGCCTCGCCGAGCACGCGATCCGTAGGCGTCGCGTCGGGGTGCTGCTCGTCCGGCTCGGTGGGTACGCCGTGGGCGTCTTCGACGGCACCGACCTGGTGGTCTCGAAGGTCGGCAGCCGGCTGGTGCATGGCCGCAGTGCGGCGGGCGGGCAGTCGCAGAAGCGCTTCGCCCGCCGGCGGGAGGGCCAGGCGCGGGTGGCGCTGCAGGCGGCAGCCGACGTCGCGGCCCGCGTGCTGGCGCCGCACACGGCCGCGCTGGAGGCCCTGGTCCTCGGCGGCGACCGCAAGGCAACGGCCGCGGTGCTCGACGATGCGCGGCTGGGTGGGCTGCGCCGGCTTGCGGTCGCCCGTCACCTCGACGTGACCGATCCGAGGCTGGCAGTCCTTCGCGCCACCCCCGAGCGTTTCCGCGCGGTCCGGATCGTCGTCGTCGAGACCGCGCCCGGGGCTCAGGAGCCCTGACAGGACAGTCACCCGTTCGCCGGGCAAAGGAATGGTCAAGGGGCGTCGATACAACGGGCATGAACCACGCTCGCGCGATCGCCATCATGGCTCTCGACGACGCCTGCTGGATGGAGCTCGACTCCGCGGCGGCCTACGCCGGCGTGACGGTCACCGACCTCCGGCTGGCCATCGTCGGCGAGCAGCTGCACGCCGTCGTGGGCCACCCGCTGCACCCGGGACGCCGGCTGCTGCACCGCCGTGAGGTCGAGCGCTGGGCCGGGGAGAACCGCCTCGCCGGCTGACCCCACTGGTCACCCGTCGGCCGGTACTGATCGACGGTGCACGCTCACCGCGTACCCACCCCCGACGTAGGGGTCGCCGTCCCAGGTGGCGAACCGATCAACCGCTGCAAGGCCGGCGTCGGTGCACCATTGGTCGTACGACGCGAGGTCCACCGGTGCGTCGTCCAGTGGCAGGTGCTCGGGGTCGAGCCCGAACCCGGCGACGAGCCACGCCCCAGGGTTCAACAGCGCGGCCAGCCGGGACACGACGAGAGCCTCGGTGCCGGCGGCGAGCAGCGGGATGACGTTGCCGGCCGCCACCACGAGGTCGAAGCCTTCCCGGCCGAGCGCATCCACGTCGAGGGTGAAGAGGTCCGCGAGGACCCAGCTCAGCCCCGGTGCTCGCGCCCGCGCCACGTCGAGCATCGACTCGTCCGCGTCGACGCCGGTGCAGTCATGACCCAGCTCGGCCAGCCGGATCGCGACCCGCCCCGTGCCGCAGCCCGCGTCCAGCACCCGCCCGGGTGCACCGAGCAGCGAGTCGCACAGCCGGGCCTCGCCGTGCACATCGGTGCCCGACTCCGCGAGCCGGTCGAACCGCGCGGCGTACTCGTCGCCGTTGCTCCCCGCACCGCCCGTCAGGTCAGTCCAGCGGCTGCTCACCGTTGCCTCCTTTCCCGCTCCCCGCACACCGGCCGTCGGTCGTGGCCGGGCGGATATACGGTGACCGGCATGCGCATCCTGATGATCGGTGGCACCAGGTTCATCGGCAAGCACGTGGTTGCCTCGGCCCTCGATTCCGGACACGACGTGACCATCTTCCACCGCGGCCGGACCGGAGCCGACCTGTTCCCGGATGTGGAGCACCTCATCGGCGACCGCGACGAGGACCTCGGTGCCCTGGCCAGTGGCAGCTGGGACGCCACGGTCGACACCTGCGCCTACTACCCGCGTCAGGTGCACGAGCTTGCCGACGTGCTCGGCGCCAGAGGGGGGCACTACCTGGTCGTGTCCAGCGTGTCGGCGTACGCCCGGCCGGAGGCGGCCGGGTTCACGGAGGACTCGCCGCTGATCGAGCTGGCCGATCCGACGGTCGAAGAGGTCACGAACGACACGTACGGCGGGCTCAAGGTGCTCTGCGAGCGGGCGGCGGCCGACCGGTTCGGCGAGGACACGGTCGTCGTGCGCCCGACGTACGTCGTGGGGCCCGACGACTACACCTGGCGGTTCCCATGGTGGGTCGCCCGGATCGCGCGTGGCGGCGACGTGCTCGCACCAGGGCCTGCCGACAACCCGTCCCAGGTGATCGACGTGCGTGACATGGCGAGCTGGATGGTGGGGCTGCTCGAGCGCGGCGAGTCCGGAGCCTTCCACGCCGTCAGCCCGGCGCCGCCCTTCTCATGGCAGGACCAGCTGGACGCCACTGTGCGTGCCGTCGCGCCGCCGCGAACGACCCTGACCTGGGTCGACGAGCAGTTCCTGCTCGACGAGAAGCTCGACGACTCCGCGCTGCCGCTCTGGAGCGGCGGGGACCCGGACGTACTGATGATGACCGCCGACCCGGCGGCCGCCCTCGCCACCGGGTTGGCCGCGCGCCCCCTCGAGGACACCGTCCGCGACACGCTCGCCTGGGCCGAGGCCACGCCGATGCCTGCCGGGACCGGCATCGATCCGGACCGCGAGGCCGATCTGCTCCGCAGGTGGCGCGAGAGCCGCTAGAGCGCGACGGGCGCTGGGCCCAGGCCGGACAAATGCGGTCGGGTCGGACACGGAGGCTTCCGGGCGCTCGCGTTGGGTATTCGGTCTTTGCCGCGACCGCTCCTGGCGCGTCATTCCCTACCGGAGGTCCCCTGATGAGCAGCCCCATGGGCCCGGTCACGACGAGCTCGCCGAGCATGATGGGTCGACGGGCCGCCAACAGCGACGCCCTGAACAAGGCCGCGCGAGTCGGCTTCATGGCCAAGGGCCTGGTCTATGCGCTGATCGGTGTCCTGGCCTTCGAGGTGGCGCAGGGCAGCTCGCAGCGCGCCGACCAGAAGGGCGCCCTGCAGAAGGTCTCCGAGCAGTCCTACGGTCCATTCCTGCTGTGGGTGATGGCGCTGGGCTTCTTCGCCTACGCGCTGTGGCGGTTCAGCGAGGCGCTCTGGGGACGTCGCGACGAGACCGACGACAAGAAGCGAATCGCCAAGAAGATCGGGTCGGCCGCCAACGCGCTCGTCTACCTGTTCTTCGGCGTCAGCTCGGCCAAGTACGCCATGGGCGGGTCGAGCAGCGGCCAGGGCTCCATGACGGCCAAGGTGCTCAACAGCTCCGGCGGCCAGACCATCGTCGTGATAGCCGGCCTGGTCATCATCGTGATCGGCATCGCTCTGACCGTGCGTGGGCTCAAGACCGACTTCGAGAAGCACCTGCGCAGCGGGCAGATGAGCCACACGACCTACAAGGTCGTGCGACGGCTCGGCCAGGTCGGCTACGTGGCGCGCGGGATCGTCTTC
>JAVEDG010000080.1 GCA_030841245.1 Actinomycetota bacterium | reverse complement strand
GTCGAGAGCGCCTGCATGGCGGCGAAGCCCGCCAGCGGCAGGGCGTGGATGGCCGCCTCGGTACCCCCGGCCGCCACCACGTCGGCCCGCCCGGACCGAATCATGTCGGCGGCGTACGCGATCGCCTCCGCCCCGCTCGAGCAGGCGCTGACCGGCGTGTGCACACCCGCGCGGGCGGTCAGCTCGAGGCCCACCCTCGCCGCCGGGCCGTTGGGCATGAGCATGGGCACGGTCATCGGCAGCACCCGGCGGGCGCCGCGCTCCTTGAGCGTGTCGTACGCCGAGAGAAGCGTCGTGACACCACCGATGCCGGAGGCGACCACCACCCCGAGCCGCTCCGGGTCGATCTCCGGCGCGCCGGCGTCGGCCCAGGCCTCGCGGGCCGCGATCAGCGCGAACTGCGCCGAGCGGTCGTTGCGCTTGATCTCGCGCACCTCGAGCACCTCCGACGGGTCGACCGCCACCGGCGCCGCGATGTGCACCGGCAGTGACTCGACCCAGTCGAAGGTCAGCACCTTCACCCCCGACCGGCCGGCCAGCAGTGCCGACCACGTCGTGGACACGTCTCCGCCCACGGGCGTCGTCGCTCCGAGACCGGTGACGACCACGCGCTGCGAGTCCGTCAGTCGGGCTTCAGTCATCGTCGGTCAGCTCCTTCAGGTCCCCGGGGAATCGTGAGAAACGATCTCGTGGGGTTCAAGCACTCGCCTTCTGGATGTAGCCGACGGCGTCGCCTACGGTCTTGAGCCCCTTGACGTCGTCGTCGGGGATGCGGACGCCGAACTTCTCCTCCGAGTTGACGACGATCGTCATCATCGACAACGAGTCGATGTCGAGGTCGTCGGTGAAGGACTTGTCCAGCTGGACGTCGCTGGCAGGGATGCCGGTCTCCTCGTTCACGATCTCGGCGAGACCCGCGAGGATCTCCTGCTCGCTAGCGGCCATGGGTGTCGGGCTCCTTCGTTCGGTGGTCGGTCACCCGCCGAGTTCGACGGGCGGTCTGGACATTCTCAGGTGGTCGAGGTCACGGCAGGACCACGACCTGCGCGGCGTAGACCAGTCCGGCGCCGAAGCCGATGAGCAACGCGGTGCCGCCGCTCTTGACCTCGCCGGACTCGAGCATGCGCTCCATCGCGAGCGGGATCGACGCTGCGGACGTGTTACCTGTCTCGGCGATGTCGCGTGCGACCGGGACGTGATCGGGCAGCTTGAGGGTCTTCACCAGCGAGTCGACGATGCGCAGGTTGGCCTGGTGCGGGATGAACGCGTCCAGGTCGCCGGCCTCGATGCCGGCAGCCTCGAGCGCCTGCTTGGCCACCGGTGCCATCTGCCACACCGCCCACCGGAAGACCTTCTGACCCTGCATGGTCAGCATGGGGAACTCGACGTTGTGGTCGCGCACGTCGATCCAGCTGGCGCGCTGGGTGATCGCGTCGTACTGCGAGCCGTCGGCGCCCCACACCGTCGGGCCGATGCCCGGCTCGTCGGACGGGCCGATGACGACCGCGCCGGCGCCGTCGCCGAAGAGGAACGCGGTGCTGCGGTCGTAGGAGTCGGTGAAGTCGGAGAGCTTCTCGCAACCGATCACCACGACGTGCTCGGCGCTGCCACCCCGGACCATGTCGTTGGCCATCCCGACGCCGTAGCAGAAGCCGGCGCAGGCGGCCGAGATGTCGAACGCGGCCGCGTTGGTAGCGCCCAACCGGTAGGCGACGTCGGCGGCGGCCGACGGGGTCTGCAGCGGGTGCGTCACTGTCGCCACGAGCACGACGCCGACCTGCTCCGGGGCGATGCCTGCCTGCGCGATCGCCTTGCCGGCGGCGGCCAGGCACATGTCGACGACGCTTTCGTCGGGTGCGGCCCAGCGACGGCTCTCGATGCCGGAGCGCTCACGGATCCACTCGTCGGAGGAGTCGATGCGCTCGCAGATCTCCGCGTTGGTCACGACCCGGGCCGGACGGTAGCCCCCGACCCCGGTGATGCGGGCGTGGGCGGCGCCGGTGCGGGTCCTGATCGCGGTCATGAGCTCACCGCCTCGGGGTGCAGTCGGATCAACGGTTGCCGGGGGGAGACGGGGTCGCCGTCCTCGACGAGCCACTCCACGACGGTCCCGCCGTACGGCGCGGTGACCTCCTGGTCGTCACGCGGGCCGGTCAGCCTGCCCACCACGTCACCGGGGGAGAGCCGGGACCCGACGTCGAGCCCGCTAGCGCGGTGGAACGCGCCCTTCGCCGGCGCGACGAGCATCCGCCAGGTCGGCGAGTCGTCCAACGGTGAGGCGCTGCCGTGGCGGGCCACAAGCTCGCGGGCCGCGTCGAGGTCGTCCGGCGTCTTGAGGGCGACCGTCTCGACGTCCGGCAGCGCGCGCTTGATCAGCCCGGTGAGGGTGCCGGCAGGGGGCACCTCGATGACCGCGGTCACGCCGATCTCACCCATGGTCTGCATGCACAGGTCCCAGCGCACCGGGTTGCGGACCTGGCTGACGATGCGCGCCAGCACCTGCCGTCCGTCCTGCACGACCTGGCCGTCCCGGTTCGAGATCAGCCCGGTGCGCGGGTCGTGCACGCTGACTGCCTTGGCGTACGCCGCGAGCGTCTCGACCGCGGGCGCCATGTGCTCGGTGTGGAAGGCGCCGGCGACCGAGAGCGGGACCAGCCGCGCCTTGGCCGGCGGTTCGGCAGCGAACGCCTCCAGCTGACCCGTTGTGCCCGCGGCGACGACCTGGCCGGCACCGTTGACGTTGGCCGCGGTCAGACCGTGCTTGTCGAGGGCGCCCATCACTTCGTCGCGCTCGCCACCGAGCACCGCGGTCATGCCCGTCGGCTTGCGGGCCGCGGCGTCGGCCATCGCCCGGCCGCGTTCGCGGACCAGGACCATCGCCTGCTCCGCGGAGATCACGCCGGTGCCGGCCGCGGCGGTGATCTCGCCGACGCTGTGCCCCGCCGCTGCACCGACCACGTGGAAGGCGTCGGCCGGGTGCGGGAAGAGCTCGAGCGCGCTCACCAGACCGGCGGCGACCAGCAGCGGCTGGGCGACCGCGGTGTCCCGGATGGTCTCCGCGTCGGCCTCGGTGCCGTAGTGCACGAGGTCCAGGCCGGCGCAGGCGGACAGCCAGCGCAGCCGGTCCTCGACATGGGGCAACTCGAGCCAGGGGGCGAGGAATCCGGGTGACTGAGCCCCTTGTCCAGGGGCGACCATGACGAGCACGCTTCCCACCCTTTCGGACATCAGGGCCTGGCACGGGTGCCGTGCCGGACGAAACTCACCCTCCCGTCTTTGGAGGAACTCTACAAGTCGGGGGCGACCGGCTCGACCCTGGCGTCCA
>JAVEDG010000064.1 GCA_030841245.1 Actinomycetota bacterium | reverse complement strand
GCGAGTTGGTCAACCGCCCTACCACGCCCTCATCAGCAGCGTCTACGTCCGGCATGACGATCGCTGGCTGCTGGCGTTTCACCAACAGTCGCCGTCGTAGGTCCATCGCCGCCGCATGTAGGTGCCGGTCCCGCGCACCACCCGCCTGGCGGTCTCGCCCTGAGCCTGAGATCCGGCACTGCCAGCCTGCGGGTGCCGCGATGATGAGGAGCAGTCTCGGCAATGAGCAAACATGGCCATCGGCAAGTGAAGGAGGGCTCGGTGTGATGCAGGGGGATCCCAAGCAGGTGGTAACGGAGTTCTATGAGGGCTGGGCCAGAGGTGTTATCGACTTCGAGGCGCTCGTCGATGCTGACATCGTGAACCACCAGCCCGATGTAGAACCGGCGCGGGGCAGGGCCCTGTTCACTTCGGCGGTTCAGGGGGTCATGGCGGTTGTGCCTGACTCGCGGTGGGATGTCATGGATCTCCTGGCTGACGGCGACCGGGTCGCAGTGCGCGTTACATGGTCGGGCACATACCAGGGATGGCGGTTTCGAGGCTTCGAGATCTCAGCTCCCAGGCCGTTCTCGGTGGAGCACATCCATATCTATCGCGTCGTGGAGGGGAAGCTCGCGGAGCACTGGGTAGTGCGAGACGACCTTGCCATGCTCGTTCAGCTGGATGCCTTCGGCACCTAAGCCCAGCGTGGGCGGATCAACCGCTAGACAGCGGGGTCACCAGGAACCATGTCTCGTGCTCGAAGGCGCGTCCGCCCTCAGTGTCGAGCGTGCAGCAACAGACGCCTGGGACTACACGGAGATCACCGAGGTCCACGTACACGAAGCTGCCGGGGGATGCATGTCGCGACGGTCTTCTGGTCCGAACCCGAGGGCCTAACCGCCGATTGCGCGACCGTTCGTGTCGAGCCAGGCCGCGCATAGGTGCCTACCTGTTGACTCGACGGCAGCTCGCAGCCGGGCCAGGGTGCGGGTCAGGTGGTCGGCGAGTCGCGGCGTGCAGCTGCGTATGCGTCGAAGTATGTGAGCAAGACGTCACCGGGCCGCAGGTGTTGGCGCGGCAGCGCTACGGGGCTCGCGGAGGGCGTCCAGCCTGATAAGACGCGGTTCACCGGGTTCAGTTCCACGCAGGTGCTTGGACGCGGTCGGCGGTGAACGGTCGTCCTCCGCGCGCGCGATGACCTCCGCCGTCAACCGGGTCGCTCCCGAGACGTCAGCGACACCTCCGGACGCCCGTGCCCGGTCCGTGACTCGTAGGGCCGCGGGCTGCTTGACCTGTGGCCTGGCCATCGTGCCCTGGTCATGACCAAGCGGCTCTGAGCCGCGTCCATCCGTTGAAATCTGTGGACAGCGAATCGGTGGTTGTGGATGACGAATCCGTTGTGGACAAAGGGTTTCCGGGGGGTCGCGGGTCGGGGGTTGTGTCCAACCCCTTCCCTACTGTTCCGGGTATGAGCAGCAGCGGCGGCACCCTCCTCGAGCACCCGCTGGTCGGAGGCGCCCGAGCGGCCGCCGCCGGGCTGGACCGGTCGCTGCGCGCGCAGGCCTGGCAGGCCGCCGACACCGACATCGAGACCGCCCTGACCCAGCTGGCCGCGGTGGAGGCCAAGGCGACCGCGCTGCGGGCGCTGCTGCTGGCCCAAGCGGAGTCCCGCAACCTGAAGGACCGCACCCAGGCGCTGTCCACCGCGCAGTGGCTGACCCAACGGTTCCGCTGCTCCCGCGCCCTGGCCGCGGCCCGGCTGCGCGAGGCCGGGCTGCTCGCCGCCCAACCGGTCGTGCGAGCCGCGCTGGCCGCGGGGACGGTGACGGTGGAGCAGTCCCGGGTGCTCGCGACCGCGCTGGCCCGGGTCGACGCGATCCGCGCGCTCACCGGGGCCGACCGGGAAGCAGCCGCGGAGTTCCTGATCGCCCAGGCCGGGTCGCTGAGCCCGGCCGAGCTGACCGGAGCCGGCCAAGCCCTGGCCGAGGCCCTCACGTCGACCCCGGACGTCGACGACCCGGCCGACGCCGCCGCCGTGGCCCGCGAGCTCGACGCCGCCGAAGCCGCGGCGCAGGCCGCCGAGACCAACCGGCTGATCACCAAGAAGCGCCCCGGCGGCGGGTTCAGCGGCCGGTTCACCATCGGCAACGCCGACGAGACCGCCTTCGCCACCTGGCTGCGCCACGCCGACCAGCCCCACCCCGGCACCGACGGGTTCGAAGACACCCGCCCAAAGATCAGCGCCGAGCCGACCACCTCCTCGACGCGCTCCGTGACGCGCTGGGCCGCACCAGCACCGGTCACCCGGCAGGCGACCCGCCCCGAGACCCGGCCGACGACCACCCGGTCGACACGGCCGCAGCAAACCTGGACTTCGAGGAGTCCAGCGGCGGCGAAGCCGCAGAAGGCGCCGGCGCCCGCAGCACGGCGGGCGACACCGACGACGTCAGGGACGCTGGGCCAGGTCAGCTGCCGCTGCCCGCCACCTGGGCCGGGGCCCCCACCCGGCTGCTGCCCAGCAACGTCACCATCGGGCTCACGGTGTCACTGCAGGCACTGCGCGACGGGCTGGCCGGGGCCGGCCGGCTCGATACCGGGGCCACCCTCTCCGCCGCCGAGCTACGCCGCCTGGCCTGTGACGCCGCGATCATCCCCATCGTGATGAACGGGCCCAGCACACCGCTCGACGTCGGACGCAAACGCCGCCTGCACGACTACTACCAGCGCCGCGTCCTCTACGTCCGCGACCAAGGCTGCATCGCCCCCGGCTGCCAGCGGCCCGCCGCCGACTGCCAACCCCACCACGACCCGG
>JAVEDG010000057.1 GCA_030841245.1 Actinomycetota bacterium | reverse complement strand
CGTGCCGGTGCGCGGCGCGCGGTGCAGCGCCGTCGCCTCGAGCGTCGCCGCGAGGGTGAGCTCGAGATTCTCCCGGGCGAGCGCGGGCAGCGAGTACTTGTCGGAGATCACCTCGCCCTGCTCGGTGACCTTGATCTCGCCGTCGAGGGTGCCCCACGGCTGCGCGAGGATCGCGTCGTGCGTCGGCCCACCGCCACGGCCGACGGTGCCGCCGCGACCGTGGAACAGACGCAGCCGTACGCCGTGTCGCGCCGCGACGTCGCGCAGCTGGCGCTGCGCCCGGTGGATCTCCCACTGCGACGTGGTGATGCCCGCCTCCTTGTTCGAGTCGGAGTAGCCGAGCATCACCTCCTGCACGTCGCCGCGCAGCTGCACGAGCCGCCGGTAGGCCGGGACGGTCAGCAACTCGTCGAGCACCCGGCCCGACTCGCGCAGCTCGTCGATCGTCTCGAGCAGCGGCACGAACCCGATCCGCGCGGTGCCACGGTGCAGGTCGAGCAGGCCGGCCTCGCGGGCCAGCAGCACCGCGGCCAGGACGTCGTCGGCGCCGCGGGTCATGGAGACGATGTAGCTCTCGCACACCTGCTCGCCGAACCGGTCGAGCGACTGACGGACCGTGTCGAAGACCGCCAGAGTCTGCGCGCCGGCCGGGTCGAGCACCGGAGGCCGTGGTGAGAGCGGGCGGCGGCCGTCGAGCTCCCGACCCAACAGGTCCAGCCGCCGGGGGCGGGACAGGTCGGCGTACGGCTGCTCGACCTCGCCGAGCCGGTCCACGAGCTGGCCGAGCACGTGATGGTGCGCATCGGCGTGCTCGCGTACGTCGAGGGTCGCCAGGTGCAGGCCGAACGCGGCCACGGTCCTGATCAGCCGGCTCATCCGGCCGGCCGCGACCAGCTCGCCCCGGTTGGCGGCCAGCGAGTCACGCATCAGGCCGAGATCGGCGAGCAGCCCGTCGGTGCCGAGGTAGTCGTGCCCGGGCCGGTGGGGCAGTCCGGACGCGATCCGGTCCCGGGTGTTGGCCAGCCGCGCCTGGATGGCGCGGCCCTTCATCCGGTAGGGCTCACCCGCGTTGATCCGCAGCAGCCGCGGGTCGATCTCCGGCAGGTCGCCCAGGTCGCGCTCGATGCTGTCCAGCAGCTCGGGTGACGCGTCGACGAGCCGAAGCGATGACGACAGGTCCTCGAGCAGGGAGTCCAGCAGGCCGGCGAGGTCGCGGATCGCATGACCGTGCTGCAGCGCCAGCACCTCTGCGGTCACGGCGGGAGTGACGTTCGGGTTGCCGTCGCGGTCACCGCCGATCCAGCTGCCGAAGCGCAGCGGCCGGGCCGACATCGGCAAGGTGACACCGAGGCCGGACAGCTCCTCGGTCAGATCGTCGAGCACGTCCGCGACGGTGTGCTGCATCAGCTCGTCGAGGTAGTACGCCGCGTTGCGCGCCTCGTCCAGCGGCTCGGGCCGGTCGAGCCGCAGCTCGTCGGTCTGCCAGAGCAGGTCGATCACCTCGGCCAGCCGCCGGTCGGTGCGCGCCGGGTCGGTCGTCGGAGCGTCGAGCAGCTCGGCCACGCGGCCGCGCTTGGACAGCACCGAGCGACGGGCGGCCTCGGTGGGGTGGGCGGTGAAGACGGGACGTACGGCGAGGCGCTCGACGACCGCGGCCAGCTCCTTCGGGTCCAGCCCGGCGGCTGCGATCCGCCCCGCGGCCTGGGCCAGCCAGCCACCCTTGGCGGCACGCTCACGAGCCATCGCGCGGGACCGGTGCACCTGCTCGGTGACGTTTGCCAGGTGGAAGTAGCTGCTGAACGCCCGCACCAGCAACGCCGCGGTGGCCAGGTCGACCCCGTCCAGCACCGCGGCGAGCCGGCCGGGGTCCTCCCGACTGAGCCGGCGCACGTCCTCGACCAGGGCGAGCAGGTCGGGACCCTCCTGCCGGACCAAGGACTCGCCCAGCAGGTTGCCGAGCCGCCGAATGTCCGCGCGCAGGGCGGCCTGCTCGTCGGGTGCGTGCAGCGAGGGGTCTGCCACGGGCCGGGTCTCCTCGGCGTTCGGGGGAGAGCTCGACAGTAGCCGTGCCTGCGGCCGGTCGGTGGCCCGACGTAGGGTGGAGAGCAACCCCGGTCCGCGCGCGGATCGGGGCTGCCGTGCTGTCCGCACCGCGAGACGGGAGCCTGCGTGAGCCTGAGCGGCATCCTCGACGTCCTGCTCGCCCCGGGCTCGGCCGACGCCGCGCTATCGGAGGCGGTCGCTGCCGCGCGCTCCGGGGTCACCCGCGATCTCGACCTCACGGCCCCGGAGGGGATCCGCCCGTTCGCCGTGGCCGCGGTGGCGGCGCGCGCCGACCGCCCGGTGCTCGTCGTGACCGCGACCGGCCGGGAGGCCGAGGATCTCGCGGGCGCTCTGCGCGACCTGCTCCCCGAGGACGAGGTCGCCGAGTTCCCGTCGTGGGAGACGCTGCCCCACGAGCGGCTCAGCCCGCGCAGCGACACGGTCGGACGGCGGCTGTCCGTGCTGCGGCGGCTGGCGCACCCCGACCCCGCCGATCCTGCGCACGGTCGCCTGCGGGTCGTCGTGGCGCCGGTGCGCAGCGTGCTGCAGCCGCTGGTGGCCGGGCTCGGCGACCTGGAGCCGGTGTCGGTCGCGGCCGGCGACGAGGTCGAGCTGGACACGATGGTCCGGGGGCTCGCGGCCGCGGCGTACACCCGGGTCGACCTGGTCGAGCGCCGCGGCGAGTTCGCGGTGCGCGGCGGCATCCTCGACGTCTTCCCACCGACCGAGGAGCACCCGCTGCGGCTGGAGTTCTGGGGCGACACGGTCGAGGAGATCCGCTACTTCAAGGTGGCCGACCAGCGCAGCCTGCAGACGGCTGGGGCGGGCCTCTGGGCGCCGCCGTGCCGCGAGCTGCTCCTCACCGACGAGGTGCGCGAGCGGGCACGCGACCTTGCAGTGGAGCACCCGGGGCTCGCAGAGGTGCTCGACAAGGTCGTCGACGGCATCGCGGTCGAGGGCATGGAGTCGCTCGCTCCGGTGCTGATCGACGACATGGTGCTGCTGCTCGACCAGCTGCCGGCGCACGCGCACGTGATCGTCAGTGACCCCGAGCGGGTCCGCACGCGGGCGCACGACCTCTTCGCCACCAGCAAGGAGTTCCTCGAGGCGTCCTGGGCCAACGCGGCCGCAGGCGCGACGACCCCGCTCGACCTCGGCGCCGCGGCGTACCGCAGCATCGCCGACGTACGGACGCGCGCCGTCGAGCTTGCGATCCCCTGGTGGACGATGACGCCGTTCGCCAGCGACGAGGAGATCGTCGAGGACGCGAGTGCCGCAGTCGGCGCGGTCGCTCCCGACGGCTACCGCGGCGACACCGCAAGGGCTATGGCCGACATGAAGGGCTGGCTCGGCGAGAGCTGGCGAGTCGTGCTCGTGACCGAGGGCCACGGCTCGGCCGAGCGGCTGGTCGAGGTGCTCGGCGGCGACGACATACCGGCGCGGCTGGTCCCCACGCTCGACACCGCACCCGACCCGGCGGTCGTCACGGTGACCTGCGGACGGCTGGTCCGCGGCTTCGTGAGCGAGCAGCACCGGCTCGTCGTGCTCACCGAGACCGACCTGATGGGTCAGACCGGCCCGTCCACCCGCGACGGCCGGCGGATGCCGAGTCGCAGGCGCAACGTCGTCGACCCCCTGCAGCTGCGCACCGGTGACTACGTCGTGCACGAGCAGCACGGTGTCGGACGCTACGTCGAGATGGTGCAGCGCACGGTCCAGGGCGCCACCCGTGAGTACCTCGTGGTCGAGTACGCCCCGGGCCGTCGCGGCCAGCCGGCCGACCGGCTCTACGTCCCGACCGACCAGCTCGACCAGGTGACGAGGTACGTCGGGGGAGAGTCGCCGTCGCTGCATCGCCTCGGTGGCGCCGACTGGCAGAAGACCAAGGGCCGCGCGCGAAAGGCGGTCCGCGAGATCGCCGCAGAGCTGATCCGGCTCTACGCAGCGCGGACGTCTGCACCCGGTTACGCGTTCGGGCCGGACACGCCGTGGCAGCGCGAGCTCGAGGACGCGTTCGCCTACGTCGAGACACCCGACCAGCTCGAGGCGATCGACGAGGTCAAGCGCGACATGGAGCAGCCGGTGCCCATGGACCGACTGATCTGCGGCGACGTCGGCTACGGCAAGACCGAGATCGCGGTGCGCGCGGCGTTCAAGGCCGTGCAGGACGGCAAGCAGGTGGCCGTGCTGGTGCCGACCACCCTGTTGGTGAACCAGCACCTCTCGACATTCACCGAGCGTTACGCGAGCTTCCCGGTCAACGTCGCCGCCCTGTCCCGCTTCCAGACCGACCGCGAGGCGGCGGAGGTCAAGCGGGGGCTGGCCGACGGGACCATCGACGTGGTGATCGGCACGCACCGGATCCTCTCCGGCGAGGTCAGGGTCAAGGACCTGGGCCTGGTGGTCGTCGACGAGGAGCAGCGCTTCGGCGTCGAGCACAAGGAGCAGCTCAAGGCGGTGCGCACCAACGTGGACGTGCTGACCATGTCGGCGACGCCCATCCCGCGCACCCTCGAGATGGCCGTCACCGGGATCCGCGAGATGTCGACGATCCTGACGCCGCCGGAGGAGCGGCACCCGGTGCTCACCTTCGTCGGCGCCTACGACGAGCGCCAGATCTCGGCCGCCGTCCGTCGCGAGCTGCTCCGGGAGGGACAGGTCTTCTACATCCACAACCGGGTCGAGTCGATCGACCGGGCAGCCCGGCGGTTGCGCCAGCTCGTGCCGGAGGCCCGGATCGCGATCGCGCACGGACAGATGAACGAACGCGCGCTCGAGCAGGTCGTGCTCGATTTCTGGGAGAAGCGCCACGACGTCCTGGTCTGCACCACGATCGTCGAGAGCGGCCTGGACATCTCCAACGCCAACACCCTGATCGTCGAGCGGGCCGACGTGATGGGCCTGTCCCAGCTGCACCAGCTGCGGGGTCGCGTCGGCCGAGGCCGGGA
>JAVEDG010000015.1 GCA_030841245.1 Actinomycetota bacterium | reverse complement strand
GTGTCGATGAGCGTGATGCCGGCGTCGAGTGCGGCATGGATCGTCGCCACCGAGCGCCGGCGGTCGTCCGGGCGGCCCTCGATCGACATGGGCATGCCACCGAGCCCGATGGCGCTGACGATGCGGTCGCCGATGCGGCGGGTTTGCATGGGCTGTCTCCTCGAGATCCGGCATTCCGAACGAACGTACCGATAACCCCTGCCCGACCGTCGGTGTCGGCAACCGCCGCGGTGACGAGAGGATGCTCACATGACGACCGGCCCGGGCGAGACGGCCGCGCCGGCCGACGTGCTGCGGGGCGCCGGCCAGACTCCCGGGTCCCCCGTCGCGCTCGCGTGCGCCCCGGGCGGCTTCGCGATGGCCCACGGTGGCCGGACCTGGTGGTGGGCCGCAGACACCGACGCGCTCGCTGCCGCCATCGGTGCGGTCACGGCAGAGTGTGCGCCGAGATGGGTGTGGTGGTCCGCGGTTGCGGAGGTGACGGCGCTGGTCGAGGCGGGCGTGCGACTGTCGGCCTGCTGGGACCTGGGCGCCACGCACCTGCTGCTGTACGGCGGGTCCCGCGCCGAGCCGGCGCGGGTCTGGGCCGCCACCCGTGACCTGGACCCCGACGACGCCCCGAGCAGCGGCCAGCTCGACCTGCTCGGCCTCGCGGACGACGGCGGGGATGGCCACCCGGACGAGCCGGTCCGCCCCGACGGCTACCTGCGCCCGGACTGGGCCGAGCGGGGCCCGCGCACGCCTGCGGCCGCCGCCAGGTGGGCGGGTGTGGCCCTCGCCGTACGCGACCATCAGGAGGCGGCGCTGGCTGCGCTGCCCGACACCCGGCGGGCCGCGTCCGCGCCGGCGCTTGCCGTGCTCACGGCCTGGTCGGAGTCGGCCGCCGCCGTGCTCGCCGTCGAGCTCGAGGCATATGGCCTGCCCCTGGACCGTACGACCGCGGTCGAGCTGATCGCGCGGCACGCCGGGCCCCCGCCGACCGACCCGGCCGCGACCGACACGAGCCGGCGCGAGCGCGACTCGCAGGTGCTGCAGCATCTGCCTGAGGGCACGGAGGTAGATCTGCGCAACCCGGCCCAGGTCCGCGGGATGCTGGCCCGGGTCGGCATCGACGTCGCCGACACCCGCTCCTGGCGGCTGGAAGCGTTCCGCGACGTGCACCCGGTCGTGCCGGCTCTGCTCGCCTGGCGGAAGTCCGAACGGATCGCGACGACGTACGGCTACGGGTGGTTGGAGCGGCACGTGCGGACGGATGGCCGGCTGCGCGGGGCCTGGCACGGCAGCGACGGTGCCGCCGGGCGGATGACTGCGCAGGCCGGGCTGCACAACCTGCCGGCGGAGCTGCGCCCAGCGGTGGCAGCCGAGCCGGGGCACGTGCTGGTGCGGGCCGACCTCGGCCAGATCGAGCCCCGGGTGCTGGCGGCGGTGTCGCACGACGACGCATTGGCCCGAGTGACGGCCGATCCTGACCTCTACTCCCCCGTGGCCGCGCGCCTCGGGTGCGACCGCCCGACGGCCAAGGTCGCGGTGCTCGCGGCGATGTACGGCCAGACATCCGGCACGGCCGGTGCCGCCCTCAAGGGCCTCGACCGGGCCTACCCGGTGGCGATGGCCTTTTTGCGTGCCGCGGACGAGCGCGGCAAGGCCGGCGACGACGTGCGCACGTACGGCGGGCGGCGGGTCGCCATGTGGCACCTCGACGTGCCCGACCCGGCGGCGGTGGCCTCGCGGGGCCGCTTCGCGCGCAACGCGGTCGTGCAGGGCGCGGCGGCGGAGCTCTTCAAGATGTGGGCCGTGACGGTGCGGGCCGGCCTCCCGTCGTACGGCGGACAGATCGTGCTCTGCTTGCACGACGAGCTGCTCGTGCATGTGCCGAAGGAGTCGGCCGACGACGTCGTCGGGTTGCTGCACTCGACGCTGGATGCGACGGCCGGGCGCTGGGCGCCGGGCAGCGGGGTGCGTCTGGTCGCCGACGTGCGCGTGGTGAACCGGTGGTCCGACGCGAAGGACTGATCGGTCCCCGCGACCTCGTGGTTCCCCATGGCCGGAGGGTCCCATGCACCGACGGACCGATGACTTCCGGGCGCGTTGGTGGTCTTGTGGGGCATGGACGATGCCACGCGGACCAGACTCTCCGACTCGCTGGACGGGTCTGTGCTGGTGCCGGGCGACCCGGCGTACGACGAGACCCGGACGATCTGGAACGCGATCGTCGACAAGCGTCCCCGTGTCATCGTCCGGTGCGCCAGCGTCCGGGACGTGGTCACCGCGGTCCGGACGGCCCGCGAGCACGACCTCGAGATCGGCATCCGGTGCGGCGGCCACAGCGCGGCCGGCCACGCTGTCCCGGACGGCGGACTGATGATCGACCTGACACCATTGCGCGGGGTCCGCGTCGACCCGCGGCACCGCCGGGCGGTCGTGCAGGGCGGCGCGCTCCTCGGGGCGCTGGATCGTGCGACCCAGGAGTTCGGCCTGGCCACCACCGCCGGCAACGTGTCGCACACGGGCGTCGGCGGCCTCACCCTCGGCGGCGGCATGGGCTGGCTGGCCCGGCAGGCCGGCCTGGCGTGCGACAACGTCGCCTCGTTCGAGGTCGTCACCGCGGAGGGTGACGTCGTGCGTGCCAGCGAGCGCGAGCACCCTGACCTCTACTGGGCGCTGCGCGGCGGTGGGGGCAACTTCGGCGTTGTCACCGAGTTCGAGTTCCGGCTGCACGACACCGGCACCGAGGCGCTGTCCGTCGAGGTCGACTTCCCGGTCGACCAGGCGGTCACCACGCTGCGCGGCTGGCGCGATCTCAACGCGGCGGCACCTCGCGAGGCGACCTTCACGATGGGGATCGGCGGCGGGGTCGTGACGCTCGGCTATGTCTGGGTGGGCGACCCGCAACGGGGCGAGGCGCTCGTGCCCGCGATCCGCGCGCTGGGTCACCCCTCGGGCGAGCGGGTCGTGGCCTCGTCGTACGTCGAGCTGCAGTCCCGCGACGACGTGGCGGACGGGCACGCGCGGCGCCGGTACGCCAAGGGGCACTACTTCCGCGAGCTCACCGACGAGATCATCGACACGATGGTCGCGGTGACCGAGGTCGGCCCGTTCGCGCCCGGGGTAGGCCTGCAGGCATACGGCGGGGCGATCGCTGACGTGCCCGAGGGCGACACCGCGTTCAGCCACCGCGACACCGCATTCGAGCTCGGAGCGAGCACCGGGTGGACCGATCCCGGCGAGGACGAAGTGCGCATCGAGACGGCACGGTCCTACGCCGCCACACTCGAGCCGTTCGCGTCCGGGGTCTACGTCAACGTGTTGGGCGACGAGGGCGCCGCCGGAGTACGCCGGGCGTACTCGCCCGAGAAGCTGGCCCGGCTCACGTCTGTGAAGGACACCTACGACCCACAGAACGTCTTCCACCTCAACCAGAACATCGCTCCCTCGCGCGCCTCGGCGCACAACTGAGGTTGTCGGTCTTGGGGCGGGACATGGGCCGGCAACCCCGTCCATCCCTAGTATGACCTCTTGGCTCCCAGCGGTTTCGGTCGATGCCCGGCATTCTCAGTCGGTTCTGCCTCGACGCCTAAGCGCTCGGGAATGACGGCTATGTTCGCGCGCGGTCGAGACCCGCTAGGCAGCGTTCGGTCGCTCCGCACTTACCTCGGCTGTGTATCCAGCCCCGCTCATGCTTGAGCGAGCGACGGTGTGTTTCGCGTCGTCCGACAGGGGCCGACGAAAATACATGCTCAGCGCGAGCATGCTCGCGGGCACCGTGATACTCC
Source organism: Actinomycetota bacterium (assembly GCA_030841245.1). Classification (GTDB taxonomy): domain Bacteria; phylum Actinomycetota; class Actinomycetes; order JACCUZ01; family JACCUZ01; genus JAVEDG01. The sequence continues at coordinate 3,143 of JAVEDG010000015.1, read as the reverse complement.
ACGGGATCCCGCCAAGCAGCAACATCGGCACAGAGAAGTGAGGCCAGAAATACGCCATGGCGAAGAGCGGTGTGATCGATGCGTTCGCTAGAAATACTCGTCGGATGACTCGCTCTGGACCTTGTCGCCCGAAAGCCCTGGCCGCGAACAACGTTGACAGATTGAGGAATATGTACGCGAGCCCGTCTAGATCCCACATGAGCGAGTGCGGTGTCTGGTTCAGCACGCTGAGTGGGCCTAATGTGCCCGCTTGGTCAGTGAAGCTCCACGTGTAGCCCGCGGGGAGAACCGTGGCCAGCTGCACGACGTAATTGATGCAGGCAAGTGTCGCGTAAATGCTCGCAAGCTGGACCGCAACGTGCGTCCAGAAACGCTTCTCGGGGAGCACCGTGTAATGCAAGGCAACTACAGCGACCAGGAATGAGGGTGCGATAGCCAGCGATGAAACGAAGGCGAGCACCGAATCCTGGGTCGGGCTCAGCATCGACATGATCTGCAACGGGACAGAAAGGATGTAGCCGATGGCCCCCACCAGCGCCAGCACCGCCGCCCAGAACCCTGCAGCGCGAATGGATGCGTGCTCACGCCGCCCAATCGACTCGCTCGTCGAGTCGATCATCGGACACGGGCCGGTTTCGAGGCCCGAGGTTAACGACCTGCCGGGGCCGTCGACGTTAGTGGTGGTGTGCGGTCGGCTCGTCATCCGTGTCTCCCCGGCTGCGGGCAGGGTTGGCCAAGTGTTGGCCCTGCATCCAAGACTCGAGCACCGCCATTAGAGCCGGTAGAGCCGTTGGTCCTGGATGGAGACGAAGAATGCCTCGTGCTCCCGGCAGGGAAAGGCCAAGCCGATGAACGTCCGCTCTTGCCGCGACGAGGTGAGTCTTTCCGCCGCGAGCCTCCCCTGCTAATCGCGACGATTACCGACGATTACTTGGCGCGGCCCGCCGACGTCGCCGCGACGGGATCGGGTCGGGCGGCTGTAGTAGCCCGCGGTGTCCTGAGTAGTGCGGCACCCATGCCAGCGAAGCCGAGGTCGCGGACGCCAGCGGCGACGAGTTGCGCGCCGTCGGGCAGTCCCTGCGCCCCCGCCACGAGGACGACCCCCACCATCAGAGACAGGCCGGTCCAGGCCGGGAGCAGTCCCGTGCGGAACATCGTGTAACCGAACCCAAGTCCGGCGAGCACCATGATCGCGCCGTGGGCAATCATGAGCGTGCCCAGGTGGTCGTTGAGGGTCTTGTAGTCCTTGGTGTGATCGACCATCGCGTACACCACAGTCCAGGCGAAGACGACGTAGCTGTAGGCATAGGCGACGGCGCTGACCAGTCCAAGGCGTCCGAGGCGCCGCCGGCATAAAATGGTGAGCCCGACCACGAAAATGGGAATGGCCGACTCGGCGGCGAGGGTGAGCCAGAGTTGGCCCACGGAGAAGCCGCCCTGGACGACCTCGATGACGTCGGAGAGGAAGTAGAGCGCCGAGGAGACGAGCGCCGTAGTGGCGACGACCGTTGCTGCGGGACCGATCCGGCTCCCCGGCTCGGACCGATGTTGCCGGCGGCCTGGTCGGAGCGGTGTGGCAGCGCCCCCGCTTGGGCGTGGTGAGAGTCCCACGGGCTGAGGAGTCATCGCGCGCTTGTTGTTCCTAGCGCTGCCGGCATCCCAACGGGCAGGGTGGACTCGTGTTCAAGGGCCTCGGCTCGGGTCTTGATGCCGCGGAGCATTCTGCGCAGCATGGCGAAGTCGCCGAACTCCATCAGGAGGATCCCTAGAAGTGCCCAGTGCGGGTGCCGCCAGTCGTAGCGTGCGTTGATGCGGGCGATCAGGCGGGTTCCGTGGTCCGTCGGCGTCAGTTGCCATGCCCACGTGCTGTCTGGCGTCGTCCATAGCAGCCACCGGTTGGTCTCGAAGGAGTGAACCTTCAGGCCCGAGCGGAGCGAGGGTTTCGGTGACATCGGCACCCACTGGCCAACCTCGATGTGCTGGAGCTCGGGCACGATCACGGTTGCGCTGGGATGCGCCAGGTTGTCGAGCAGGTCATTGCTGTACCACCCGGCCCGGAGGCAGCCGACCTGCACGAGCCACGGCCACACGGCCTCCGGTGGGGCATCGATGTTGATTGCCCGCGTCGACTTGTACTGCGCGCCATGCATCAGGCTGTCACCCGGAAGCCGGGATGCCACTTCGGCCGGTGTCGACCCCCACCGCAGGTGCCATCTGCGGTAGAGCGGCGCTGTCAGCAAGACCGGGAGATCCTGAATGACATTGCGGATCTCCAGGGTCAACTCTCGGCTTGTTGGTCTTGCTCTGTCGACCATCTCAGCCACTCTCCTTACCGCTCGGCAACCTTGCCGAGCATGCGAGTCTGGTGCGGAGCGGATGCCGACCGACAGGGCCGAAAGCCCTCTCTGCGTCAGAATTCCCGCCACGCCGGCCGCGCAGTGGCGACAGATGCCTGGTGGGTTGGCGTGAACGGACCGATGGGCTTCCACCTGTCGGATGCCGCGATCGAGATGGATCGAGGAAGTCGCGAATGGAGAGACACCCGAGGCGCACCGCCGGCAGCTGATCGTGCTGGTCAAGACGCGCGCTCGTCCGCGATCCGCCGTTGCTTAACGAGGATTCCCAGTGACCCGACTCATGGTTCGATCCCCACCGTTTCGAGGCCGTTGGTCCCGTTCAACCTGTGACCTTTGGTGCCTGTCTACCGTGCCCTATGGCCCGGTTGAATGCCGCTGCATCGCGACAGGCTGAAGGAACCTAGAGCCGGGAAAGACCGATGACGTCAGTCCACGCAGCACGAACACCGAACACATCCAGAACATCCACGCAGTTCGACACTGCTCGCGTACCTGGCGCCTACGGGGTCCTCCTGCTCGTCCTCGCAGGAGTCCTTCTCCTCAACTCGGTCCTAGGGCCACTGGTTCTGAACGTCGTGTCCTACCCCATCACCGACACCATGGAGAACCAGCTGATCGGCCTCGAGCTGGTCACCGCATTGCTCGTGGCACCGTGGGCAGCACTCGCCGGCCTGGCTGCTCTGCGTGGCCACCCAGCCGCCCCCGTCCTTGGTTTCGCGCCGTCCGCCTACGCGGCGTACATGTTCGTGCAGTACGTCCTCGGGCCGGAATACACTCGCTACTCGA
>JAVEDG010000384.1 GCA_030841245.1 Actinomycetota bacterium | reverse complement strand
GATCCGCTCGGCGCGGCTGCGTGGCTCGGCCCGACCTCGATCCCGCCCTTGGCGCTGGCCGCGAAGCTTTCGATGAACCGGCTCCGTACGTCGGCGGGCAGCGCTCCCGACCGTGTCGTGGCCTCGTCCCTCAGCGTGTTCGCCAGCTGGTTTTGGAGCAGCGCACCGACTGCCGCGCTGCCGACGACGGACCCGACCTGGCGCAGAGTGTTGTTCACCCCGGCGGCCGCGCCGGCGAGCACCATCGGCACGCCGCGCATGGCCTCGGTCGCCATCGGAGCCCAGATCCCGCCCATCCCCAAGCCCATGACTGCGATCGCGGGCATGAAAGCCGGCCAAGATGAGTCGGTGCTGGACTGCACCGCGAGGATGGCCGCACCGAGGCCATACAAAGCCAGGCCGCTCATCAGGATGTACTTGCCACCGACTCTGTCCGACATCTTCCCGGCGACGGGTGCGAGGACCAGGGCGATCAGGGACATCGGCGCCAGGATGAGCCCCGCCTTGATGGCGGAGTAGCCCAGCACGGACTGCAGATAGATGGTGAACGGGAGGAAGAAGCCGAGGATCGCGACGGAGACCAGTGACGCGACGGCGTTGATCACCGTGAAGTTGCGGTTACGGAACAGTGAGAACGGCACCAGCGGCTCCGCGGCCTGGCGGCTGCGCTGCTGCAGCAGGAAGAGCACGGTGAGGACTGCCGCGGCGACGAGCAGCACGACGATCGCGCCGTTCCACGAGTAGCGCTGGCCCTCGATCAGGGCGAACGTCAGGCAGAACAGGCCGGCGGTGGCGATGCCGACGCCCAGCAGGTCGAGCCTGTGCTGGCGCTCCAGCCGGGCATCCGGGATGAAGGCGAACGTCATCGCCAGCACGAGCAGCCCGATCGGCACGTTGACGATGAAGATCCAGCGCCAGCTCGCGTAGGTCACCAGGACGCCACCAAGCGTCGGGCCGGCGACAGTGGCCAGGCCGGCAACGGCGCCCCAGATGCCGAGGGCGGTGCCACGTCGGTCCGCCGGGAAGGTTCCGATGATGATGGCCATCGTCTGCGGCATCAACAAGGCTGCCCCGAGGCCCTGCACGGCCCGGAAGGCGATCAGCAGCGCCGGGTTGGGCGCCAGCCCGCAGGCCAGGCTCGCCGCGGTGAAGACCACGATCCCGGCAACGAACAGGGTGCGCTGGCCGCGCAGGTCGCCCAGCCGGCCCGCGGTGATGAGCAACACGGCCAGTACCAGAACGTAGGCATTGACCACCCAGAGGATCTCGTCGAGCGAGGCGCCCAGAGCGGTGATCATGCTGGGGATGGCGATGTTGACGATCGTCAGGTCGAGCAGCGTCATGAAGAACCCCAGGGACAGGGTGATCAGGATCGCCCACGGGTTCCCGTGCCACTTGCTGACTGCTGGGGGCATCTAGGTCTCCTCACGCAGGACTTGCGCCGCGGCGGCCAGGTTTCCCAACTTTCCCTCGGCAGACTCCCGCGGCAGGTACTTCATGCCGCAGTCCGTGGCGAGCACGACGTGCTCGGCATCGACCACGTCCAGGGCCCGGCGGGCGCGGTCCGCGATGGTCTGCACGGACTCGACCTCGGGGGTCGACAGGTCGATCACCCCCAGGATGATCGTCTTGCCGTCAAGGTGCTTGAGCACCGACGGGTCGAGGTTGGACTGCGCCGTCTCGATGGACACCTGGTCGCAGGAGCAGTCCGCCAGCTCGGGCAGGAACGAGTAGCCGGACGGACGGTCGTGGATGATCGCGGCGTAGCCGAAGCAGATGTGCACCGCCGTCGTGCCCACGACACCGTCGAGGGCGCGGTTGAGGGCCTCGAGCCCGTACTCCCGCGCGGGCTCCGGCCGGGCCTGCATGTAGGGCTCGTCCAGCTGGACGATGTCGGCGCCGGCTGCGAACAGGTCCGTCACCTCCGCGTTGACCGCCTCCGCGTAGGCGAGTGCTGCCGAACGCGGGTCGCCGTAGAAGTCGTCCTGCGCCTGCTGCGACATCGTGAAGGGCCCCGGAACGGTCACCTTCACCGGTCGGTCGCTGTGCGCGAGCAGGAACTCGAGGTCGCGGCGCTGCACCGGGCCCGGTCGGTGGATCGCGCCGACCACCCGTGGCACCGGGTTGGGGTGCCCGCTGCGGTCCAGGGCTTCCCCCGGGTGGTCGATGTCGACACCCTCGAGCGCGGTGGCGAAGTGGTTGGAGTAGCTCTCGCGCCGGATCTCCCCGTCGGTCAGGATGTCGAGGCCGGCTCGCTGCTGGCTCGCGATCGCCAGCGCCGTGGCGTCGTCCTGCGCCTCGAGGAGGAACGCCGGGTCCGGCCGCCACAGCTCTCGCGCCCGCACCCGCGGTGGGAAGCGCCCGGCCAGCTTGGCCCGGTCGATCAGCCAGTCCGGCTGCGGGAAGCTGCCCACCAGCGAGGTAGGGAACGTCGGCAGGTCAGCGGTCTGGGCCATCACGCGCTCCTCGGTCGATGCTCACGGGACCACCACGATCAGACCGTACGACGCGGGCCGCCCAGCTCGTAGAGAGAGCCGTCGAGTGCCGGAAGGTTCAGCCGGTCCCCGCCGCCGTCCTGCTCGCCTGCATTGGCTCGTGGGCCAGCTGAGCCATCAGGAAGTCTGAAGCCCGGTCGAGCGCCGCTCCTGCCTCGTCGAGGAGGCCCGCATAGGCCTGGAAGACGTGCGGGACGCCTGGGGTGACCTCGAGCGTGACCTGGACATCGGAGCTGGCTGCCCGTCCGGCGAGCCGGAGAGCGTCGCTCAGCAGGATCTCGTGGGAACCAACCTGGATGAGGAGCGGCGGCAGCTCCTTGAGATCGCCGAAGATCGGGCTGATCAAGGGGTTAGAGGCATCGGACCTCCCTACATAGTCCGGCACCCGAGCACGGAGCCCGTCGGGAGTGAGGATCGGGTCGGCCTCCCGCTTCTTGGCCAGTGTCTCCCCCGCCAGCGTCAGGTCCACGTAGGGCGACATCAGGTACGCACATGACGGCAGGGGTACGCCGGCGTCGCGGAGGGCGAGCAACAAGGCCACTGACAGCCCGGCCCCCGCCGATTCGCCGGCGAGGGCGATCTGAGCTGGGGCGATGCCCTGAGTGAGCAGTCCGACGTAGGCGGCTAGAGCGTCCTCGACCGCCGCCGGGTAGGGGTGTTCGGGAGCTAGCCGGTAGTCGAGCGTGATGGCCCTGGCACGCGTTCGACGAACGAGATCACCCACCAGCGGGACCGTGGCTGCCGCATAGCCGATGACGTAGACACCGCCGTGAAAGTAGAGGATCACGTTCTCGGACTCGTTGCCCGCAGTGCTGACCGCGACGCCGGCAACACCACCGATCTCAACCGGACTCTGCTGGACGTCGGGAGCCACCGGCAGCTGTGCCATGAGCTCGCGGAAGGCCGCCCGCAGTGTCGGGACATCTGCGTCGGTGTCGAGCCCGCCCTGGCGAAGGATGGCATCGAGCTGGAGCTGCTGCTCTTTGCTCATCAGGGGTGTACTTGGGAGCCGTAGCCGAGGTCGAGGCGGATCGACTCCATCACCCAGAACGCCGTGCTCTCGGTGAAGACGTCGGCGGCTGCGAGGACGCCGGTGTACTTCTCGATCACGGGCGCAGCTGCGACGGCGGCCACCTCGTCGAGATAGCCCTTCACGGCTGCCCAGCTGTTCTCTCCGTACTTCACGAAGTAGCGGGTCGGGTCGACGGTGTCGATCGCGGTCCTCGAGCTGTCGGAGATGTCGGCCATGTACTGCTGCTGCATTGTCACGTCGTCGCGATTGCCGAGTCGGGTGAGGTGTCCGCCGATGAAGTGTTTCCAGGCGTACGCAAGGGCGTTCGCCGGCGCCTCGATGTAGCCGGGGATGTCCTCGGTCAGATTCGCGATGTACACGGGAGCCCAGCCGGGGTTGACGATGTCGACGAGCATCAGCGTGTCGTGGTCGGGCAGGTGGATGAGGATGTTGTCGGGTGTGTGGTTGGGGCCGTGCCAGGCGAGGTCGATCCGCTCGCCGCCGATCTCCAGGATGCGGCGGTCCTGGAACGTCTCCTCGTTCGGGGGCCTCGCCGGATCGTCGTCGCGCAGCAGGAGGCGGCGGGTCTCCTCGTGCCCGATGCGCGTGACGTTCTTGCCGAAGAGGGACGACGCGCCACCGTGGTCGGCATGGTGGTGTGAGTAGATGAGGTGGGTCACCTTGTTGCTGACGCCGTTTGCGGCCGCGATCTCATCCACAGCCCGCTGGATGTTGTGGCCGATCGTGGGCGGCGCGTCGAGCAGGACGACGCCCTCGGTGGTCGTCAGGAACGCCGACTGGTAGGTGCCGTCGGTGACCCAGTACAGGTTCCGCTCGACGCGACCGACGTAGTAGCCCTGCTCGTTCACGGCGGGGCCGTACGCCGAGGGCGGGACAGGCGCGTAATCGGGGAGATCGTCTGTGGCTGTCCGGCTCATGCCGACGCCCCCGCTCCGGCGACCTTGGAGCGTGCCTCATCGAGATCGAGGACAGCGCCGTTCAAGGCGGCCTGGTGGAGGTCACCGCCGGGCATCTCGATCCGTCCGGCGTCGGCGACACCACCTGCCTTCAACGGCTCGAAGCCGGCGGAGCGGATCAGCCGTTCGATCGACGTCGCAGCCGCGTCATCGTCGGTGGCGTAGAGGAGCACAGCTTTCCGCGGCTGGTGATTGGCCGCGCTCGCCAGAGAGTCCGCGCTCAGAGTGCCGAATGCCTTCACGTAGTGCGCGGCGGCAGGGAGAATCGCAGCGACTACGGAGCCGGACGACTGGTCGTCAGGCAGTGTCCGCATCATCTGCCCGTTCTCGTCGAAGCCGAGCGGGTTCGATGGGTCGACGACGACCTTGTCGTCGAGCAACCGTGCGTCCTTCGCGATCACCTCCTTGATCGCGTCGAGCCAGAGCGCGAAGACGACGACGTCTGCGCCCACGATCGCGTCCTCCACGGAGGAGGCCCGCGCGAGTGGTCCGAGCTCGTCCGCGAGCGCTCCTGCCCGGGACATGTCCTTCGCGGCCAGAACGACAGGCTCTCCGCCTGTTACGAGATGCCGAGCAAGCGGGCTCCCGATGTTGCCGACACCGATGATTGCGGTCGTCACCCTGATTCCTCTCCGAGCAGCGGTCAGGCTCGCATCGTGGCCTCTCCACCCGGGCCGATCGCATCCCGGAAATCCGTAGTCCGTGACCCGGTGGCATGCTGCGGGGATGGTGGTCGTCGCCGCCCCTGCGGGGCGTCTGCTCGGCAGGCAGCGCGAGCGCGCGGTGCTCGAGCGGTTGCTGGATACCGCGCGGAACGGCCATGGCGCCGTCCTCGTGGTGCACGGAGACCCCGGCGTCGGCAAGACCGCGCTGCTCGAGTACGCGGTCGAGGCGGGCGAGGATTTTCGCGTCCTTCGGGCCGCGGGCGTCGAGGGGGAGATGGAGCTCGATTACGCCGCGCTGCAGAAGCTCTGTTCGCCGCTCCTCGAGTTCGTCGAGCGTCTCGCTGATCCTCAGCGTGACGCGCTCGGCGTCGCCTTCGGACTCAGTGCCGGACAGGCGCCGAGCCCGTTTCTTGTCGGCCTCGCGGTTCTGGGGCTCCTCTCCGAGGCTGCCGAGCAGCAGCCGCTCCTGTGCGTAGTCGACGACGCCCAGTGGCTCGACGGCTCATCCGCCCGCGCGCTCGCGTTTGTGGCGCGCCGCCTGCTGGCAGAGAAGATCGCGCTTGCGTTCGCGGCGCGCGACGTGGGTAGCGGATTGGCCCGCTTCCCACAGTTCCGCGTCGGGCCATTGGGCCGCAGGGATGCACGTGCGCTGTTGGAGTCCGTCCTCGCGGCGCGGCTGGACGAGGCCGTGCTCGAGCGGATCATCGCCGAGACAGGCGGGAATCCGCTCGCGCTCCTGGAGCTCCCGCGCGGGCTGACGCCGGGTCAGCTCGCCGGCGGTTTCGGCCTGCCTGCGGCGCTTCCCTTGTCCGCCGGGATCGAGCAGAGCTTTACGCGACGGCTGGCGCGGCTCCCGCGCGACGCGAGGCGCTTGCTGCTCCTGGCGGCGGCAGAACCGGTCGGCGACCCGGCGCTTCTGTGGCGCGCAGCGCAGCAGCTTGGGATCCCTGAGACGGCCGCGCACGCCGTGGAGTCGGAAGGCTTGCTGACGCTCGCCGGTGGCGTGGTGTTCCGGCATCCGCTTGTGCGCTCGGCGGTGTACGGGGCGGCGGAGCCGAGCGAGCGGCGTGAGGCTCACCAGGCGCTCGCGGACGCAACCGATCCAGAGCTCGACCCGGACCGCCGGGCGTGGCACCGCGCGCAGGCGGCGTCGGTGCCCGACGAGGAGGTGGCCACCGAGCT
>JAVEDG010000376.1 GCA_030841245.1 Actinomycetota bacterium | reverse complement strand
CCGAGGTCCAAGCCGACGTCCGACCCGCCGAGGTCCGAGCCGAGGTCCCGCCTGCCGAGGTCCGAGCCGAGGTCGCGGCCGCCGAGGGCGCACCCGAAGAGGTCGCCCCTGCCGAGGTCACAGCAGCACGGGCCGCAGCGGCGCGATGCCGCCGCAGCTCGAGATACTCGTCCACGCCTCCCGGCAGGTCGCGCAGCCCGCCGTCACCGAGCAGCGCGACGGTGCGGTCGCAGACGCGCTCGAGGAAGTAGCGGTCGTGCGAGACGACGAGCAGCGAGCCCGGCCAGCCGTCGAGCAGGTCCTCCAGCGCCGTCAGCGTGTCGATGTCCTGGTCGTTGGTCGGCTCGTCCTGCAGCAACACGTTCGGCTCGTCCATCAACAGCCGCAGCAGCTGCAGCCGCCGGCGCTCGCCGCCCGAGAGCTCGGCCACCGGCGTCCACTGCTGGTCGCCCCCGAACCCGAACCGCTCGCAGAGCTGGCTCGCGGTGATCTCGCGGCCCTTCCCGAGGTCGAGCACCCGGCGTACCGACTCGACCGCCTCCAGCACCCGCAGGGCCGGGTCGAGCTCGACCACCTCTTGCGACAAGTACGCCGGCCGCACGGTCACGCCGCGCACGACCCGACCGGAGACCGGGGGCAACTGGCCGGTGAGGGTGCGCAACAGGGTCGTCTTGCCCGAGCCGTTGACCCCGGCGATGCCGATGCGATCCCCCGGCCCGACCAGCCACGTCACCCGCTCGAGCAGCACGCGCTCGCCCGCCTGCACGGTCGCGTCGTGCAGCTCGAGCACGGTGCGACCCAGCCGGGCACTGGCGAACCGGAGCAGCTCGACCGAGTCCCGCGGTGGCGGTTCGGTCTCGATCAGTGCGTTGGCCTCCTCGATCCGGAACCGCGGCTTGCTGGTGCGAGCCGGCGGTCCGCGGCGCAGCCAGGCGAGCTCCTTGCGGAGCAGGTTCGCCCGGCGCGCGTCGGTGGCCGCCTGGCGCCGCTCCCGCTCGGCGCGCGCCAGCACGTACGCCGAGTAGCCGCCCTCGTAGGCGCTGACCGTGGCGCGCCCGACCTCCCAGGTGGCCGAGCAGACCGCGTCGAGGAACCACCTGTCGTGCGTGACCACCACCAGAGCCTCGCGGCGAGCGAGCAGGTGCCGGGCGAGCCAGTCGATGCCCTCGACGTCGAGATGGTTGGTCGGCTCGTCGAGGACGAGCAGGTCGTGCCTCCCGATGAGTGCACGGGCCAGTGCGACCCGCCGCCGTTCGCCGCCCGAGAGCGGGCCGATGGTGCGGTCGAGCATCTCGTCCATGTCGTCGCGCTCGCCGAACAGCCCGGCCAGCACCTCGCGCACCAGTGCGTCGCCCGCCCAGGCGTGGGCCGGGCCGGTGCCGACGACCACCTCGCGGACGTTGCGAGCCGGGTCGAGCTCGTCGTGCTGGGCGACGGAGGTGACCTGGAGACCGCCGCTGTGGGTGACCCGCCCGGAGTCGGGCGGCTCCGCCTTGGCCAGCAGCCGCAGCAGGGTCGACTTGCCCCCGCCGTTGCGCCCCACGACGCCGACCCGGTCGCCCTCGGCCACACCCAAGGAGACCCCGTCGAGCAGCACCTTGGTGCCGTAGGCCTTGCCGACGTCCTCGAGGTTGACCAGGTTGCCGGCCATGCCCGGCTCAGTGCTCCTCGACGACGCGGGCGCCGGGCACCGGGCCGTGCGCCCGCTTGACTGTCTTGGCGACACCGGTCGCGCTCAGCGCCACTGCCAGGTCGATGGCGTGCTCGGCGTCGCGCGCGAGCAGTGCCACCGTCGGCCCGCTGCCCGACACCACGCCGCCGAGCGCCCCATGCTCGTCGCCCGCGACGAGGGTTCGGCGCAGGTCCGGGTACAGGCTGCACGCGGCGGGCTGCAGGTCGTTGCGCAGCGCGTGGCCCAACGCGTCGGGGTCGCCGGCGCGCAGCGCGGTCATCAGCTCGTCGCTGACCCGAGGTGCGGGCAGCACGCGGTCGGTGCGCATCCGGTCGCACTCGGCGTAGACCGCTGGGGTCGACAATCCGTCGGCGGCCAGCGCGAGAACCCACTCGAACCGGCCACGGCCCAGCACCGGCGTGAGCAGCTCGCCACGGCCGTAGCCGATCGAGCTGCCACCGCCGAGCGCGAACGGCACGTCACTGCCCAGCCGGGCCGCGAGCGAGAGCAGGACGTCGCGGTTGAGCGCGCCGCCCCACAGCGCGTCGCACGCGACCAGGGCTGCTGCTGCGTCGGCACTGCCGCCCGCCATGCCACCCGCGACCGGGATGCCCTTGTGCAGGTGCAGATGCACCAGCGGCTCGACCCCGAGGTGCGCGGCGAGCAGGGTGGCCGCCCGCGCTGCCAGGTTGGTCTCGTCCACCGGTAAGTCGGTGACGGCGATGTCCTCGTCGCCGTCGGCGGTGACGCGCAGCTCGGTCGACTCGGTGGCGACCACCTCGTCGTAGAGCGAGACGGCCTGGAACACAGTGGCCAGATCGTGGTAGCCGTCGGCGCGCCGAGCGCCGACGGTCAGCTGCAGGTTGATCTTCGCAGGGGCCCGCACCCTGACCGCGACCATGCCCGCCACCCTAGGTTGGGTCGGCGGGCCGCACCGCCGCCAGCCGGGCGAACTCCGCGACGCCGAGCGACTCGCCCCGGGCCGAGGGATCCACTCCGGCAGCGCGCAACGCCGCCTCGGCGAGCGCAGGCGTACCGGCCCAGCCGGTCAGGGCGGCGCGCAGCGTCTTGCGACGCTGGGCGAAGGCTGCGTCGACCACGGCGAAGACCTGCTCGCGGCTCGCGACCGTCGTCGGCGGGGGTCGGCGCGTCAGCGCGACCAGCCCCGAGTCGACGTTGGGCACCGGCCAGAACACCGTGCGGCCGACCGACCCGGCGCGGCGCGCCTCGGCGTACCACGCCGTCTTCACCGACGGCACGCCGTAGGTCCGGCTGCCCGGCGCCGCGACCAGCCGGTCGGCGACCTCGGCCTGCACCATCACCAGGCCGCGGTCCAGCAAGGGGAAGGTCGCCAGCAGGTGCAGCAGCACCGGCACCGCGACGTTGTAGGGCAGGTTCGCGACGACGGCGGTGGGAGCGGGTCCCGGGAGCGCGTCGATGCGCAGTGCGTCGCCGGTGACGACCGAGAGCCGCTCGGCGTACGCCGATGCGCGGGCCGCGACGGTGGCGGGCAACGCCGCTGCGAGCACCGGGTCGATCTCGACCGCCACCACCTGGGCGGCCGCGTCGAGCAGGCCGAGCGTCAGCGACCCGAGGCCGGGGCCGACCTCGAGCACGACGTCGGTCGGCTTCACTCCGGCGGCCCGCACGATCCGCCGCACGGTGTTGGCGTCGATGACGAAGTTCTGCCCGAGGGTCTTGGTGGGACGCAGCCCGAGCTGCTCGGCCAGCCGGCGGATCTGCGCGGGTCCGAGCAGCTCCGTCACCGTGCTGTCACTCGAGCTGCCGCGTCACGAGTAGAGGTTCGGGCCGCAGACCGGCCACTGACCCGAGCCGCTCTGCTCGTAGAGGATCTGGGCCCGGTAGGTCTGCTCCGACCAGCCGTAGTCGGTCGGCAGGCCCTGCCCGCCGACGGCGTGCCACGTCTCGGCGGAGAACTGGTAGAGCCCGTAGTAGGGGCCCGCGGGGTTGTAGGCCTGCGGGTTGCCGCCGGACTCGCAGTCGGCCAGCGCCGCCCAGTTGAGCCCGTCGGCGCTCGGTGCGTTCTCGGCCGGCACCGGCTTGGTGCCGACCAGCACGATGGCGGTCACGGGCTT
>JAVEDG010000428.1 GCA_030841245.1 Actinomycetota bacterium | reverse complement strand
ACATCGCCGGCCAGATCACGGAGTGGAACCACAGGATGTCCTTCGCCATGAAGTGGACGTTCGCCGGCCACACCTCGTTGAACCACGCTTCGTCCTTGCCGTAGCCGATCGCGGTGATGTAGTTGAGAAGCGCATCGATCCACACGTAGATGACGTGGTTCGTATCCCACGGGATCGGTATGCCCCACTCGAAGCTGACCCGCGAGATGGACAGGTCGTCGAGGCCGAGGCGCACCTTGCCCAACACCTCATTGCGGCGCGCCTCGGGAAGAACGGAGCCTTCGTCGGACTCGTACCACTCGATCAGCCGGTCGGCGTACTTGGAGAGGCGGAAGAAATAGTTCTCTTCCTTCACCACCTCAGGCTCGGTGCCGTGGAGGGGGCACTTCCCGTCCACGAGGTCGTCCGGCTGCTTGAACTCCTCGCAGCCGACGCAGTAGAGGCCCTCGTAGTTGCCGAGGTAGATCTCGCCCCGCTCGTAGAGGTCCTGCACGAAGGTCTGCACCGGTTCCTCGTGCCGCGCCTCCGTCGTGCGGATGAAGTCGTCGTTCGAGATGTCGAGGGCCGCCCAGACCTCCTGCCAGCGAGGGATCATCTGGTCGGTCCAGTCCGTCGGGCTGAGGCCCTTCTCGGCCGCCGTGCGGCCGACCTTTTCGCCGTGTTCGTCCGTTCCCGTCAGGAAATGCACCCGATGCCCTTGCATCCGGCGGAAGCGTGCGATGAAATCAGCGGCAACCGTCGTGTACGCGTGGCCCAGGTGGGGCACGTCGTTCACGTAGTAGATGGGGGTCGTGAGGTAGTAGATCTGGTCTGACACTGTTCTTCCTGTTAAGAGTTGTGTTTTACTGTGAAGACTGGAGCAGTTCTGATGGGTCCAGATTATTCGGTGTTGAAAGCAGAACTTACAGGAGTTACCATTACATCAATGGGAGCGAGCCGATGAAGTCTACCGGGGTGGTTCGAAAGATCGATGAGCTGGGCCGTATCGTGCTGCCCTCCGAGCTGCGGAAGGTCTTCGGCATCAAGGAAGGCAACGAGCTCGAGATCAGCGTCGAGGGCGAAACGATCATCCTTCAGAAGCGCCAGGACGTGTGCCTCTTCTGCGAGGCGGCCGACCCTTCGATCGAGTTCAAGGGGCGCAGCATCTGCGACGACTGCGCCACCGAGCTGTCCAAGTTGGGCGGACGGATCGTCCGGCTCCCCGAGACGGCTGAGGCCGAGCCCTCCAAGATCTAGCTCTCCTCGCTCTTCGGTACCGAGCTCTTCGGCAATAACGCGTCGAACACCAACTTCTTCGAGACGCCGGCTTCCGCCGCCACGCTAGCGAGCGCTTCTTTGCGCGGCACCCCCTCATCCATGAGCTCGCGGGCGCGGCGGGCCAGCTCGACCCCCGCCACTTCCCGGGGGCCCGGTGGTGCGCCCCCAACCACGAGGACGATCTCTCCCCTCGCGCCGGTGATCCGCAAGTGCTCGAGCAATCCCTCGGTCGTGTCCCGGACGACCTCTTGATGCAACTTCGTCAGCTCGCGGACGAGCGCGGCGGGCCGGGGACCGAGGATCTCCGCCATGTCCTCCAAGCAGCTCTCCACGCGATGGGGGGACTCATAGAAGACGAGTGTGCGAGGTTCGTCTCGTAGGGAGCTGAGATGCCGGCGCCTCTCGCCTTGCTTGCGAGGAAGGAAACCCTCGAAGACGAAACGTCCGGGAGGGAGGCCCGAGATCGCGAGCGCGCTCACCGCGGCGTTTGGCCCGGGGATCACGTCCACGGGGAACCCACCGTCGACGCACGCCCTCACCAACCGGTACCCGGGATCGGACAGTCCCGGCATGCCGGCATCCGACACCAGGACGACCGTCCTGCCCTTGGCAATCTCCCCGACGAGCTCTGCCGCCTTCCTTCTCTCGTTTCCCTCGTTGTACGTCGCAACCCGGCGGGCGGTCACGCCGAAATGCGTGAGCAGTCTGCGGGTGCGGCGCGTGTCTTCGCAGGCCAAGAGATCCGCCTCGGCTATCGCACGAAGGACGCGCGGGGACGTGTCTTCGAGGTTACCGATCGGGGTCGCGCAGAGGGTCAACCCGCCGGTCATATCCCCGTCTCCATCAGGGACGCCATGGTTGGAACGTATAGCGGATGGCGTTCACGAGGAAACCTCGCCATGTCCTGTCATCGGAGGAGACCGGGCGGTCGGCGAAGAACCGGCGCGACTCTTCGATCGTCCGGGCGTCTTTTACCGCTCCGACGTGATCGGTGAGCGCGACGACGTTCACCTCGCCGGGGCGGCGCCAATCCCGGTCCAACCACACGGAATCGCCGAGGGCCCACACTGCCAGCCGTTGCACCGGCCCGGGATGCACCACGAGCGCCTCGAGATTCGTGGGCGCCGCGGGGGCCTGGATGCCGTAGCGCGGGATATGCAGGACCTTGAAGACGGCTTCGAGGGCTTGGACGACATCGCGCGCCGGGTCTCCCCGCCCCTCTTGCTTCGGCCGGGGGAGGTCGGCGATGGGCGGATACGGAAGCGGGGGCGACACGACCACGACGTGGTCCGGCACGGGGACTCCTGCATCCAGCATCCGATCGACGATGAGCGCGGCCTGGGAGTGGCCGAAGAGGGCGCCGGGAGCACGCCCCTTCTTGGAGACGATCTGTCTCCCGACCAAGCGCGCCACGCGGCCGAGATCTTGGTGGGTGTCCCGGGACCTGTAGCGCCGGCCGGGCCCCCGGTAGGAGAGGGTCACGGCTGCCCTGCGGCGCCATCCCAGCGAGCGGACGTCGAGCCCGGACAAGGCCCCCGACCTGCTCGTCGAATCCGCTCCCCCAAGTAGATATAGAGGCGAGGTCCGCAGGGCGGCGGCCGGCTTGGGGTCGCTCAGATGGCGATCGAACTCGGCGCGCCCCAAGAACAGGACGACGGCCACGACCGTGAGGGCGAGTGCGATCGGCTTCCTTCGAGCCGCCCGGCCCCCGGCCCCCGACACCCAGCGCACGAGCACCAGGGCATGTATCGGGGCAACCCCCAGGACGAACAGCGCGACGACCGGCCGCTCGGAATGGACGAGCAGCCATTCGCGCGCAGCCGCGGTCACGGCGATGAGATACGCGTAACCGAGCCACTGGGAGGCCGATAGGGACGCCCCGGATCCCTTACCGTCCGCGGCCAGCCTTACCGCCCGGCGCGCCAGAACGACGGAAGTCGCAACTCCGAAGACCGCCCCCACTCCTATAAGGGGCGCGTACCTGAGCGCGCTGCCCGCGATGATGAGAGCGACCGTTGGAAGGAACGCTACCCAGGCGATCGCTACGAGGATGCTCGCCCGGCCCCAGAGGCGAGCGAACGGGGGCCGGCGGCCTTGCAGCAGCCACAAGGTGGCGGCCAACGCCAGCCCGCGGACGAGAGCGCTGAATACGAGGGCCGCGAGGACCCAGGACCATCCCTTGCCGGTCGAGAGCGATTCCTTCAGGTCGAAGAAGGCGTCGGCGGGGAACACCGCTACCGATAGAGCGCCCGAAGCTCCGGCCGGCAGCGCGCCCACGACGATGAGCACAGCCGCTATGAGACCTTCGGCGGTCATCGGCAATAGGGCTGCTGCTTTCGGGCCGGGACGTGCGCGCAGCCTGGTCATGACGGACGACGGACCCTCTGTCACTGCCTGCCAGACTAACTATGCTGCCGCCCGTGGATGAGACGGGAGCGGAGGCCTACTCCGACGACGACGCCCCGTTCGAGCCGGAGGCGGGCACCGCGGAGCGCTCGGCTCACGGCACGTCCCCAACCCCAGGGTCCGGCCGCTACAGGTGGACCAAGGGACAGGTCGTCGCCCTCATCACGATCACGCTTATCGCAGCGGTGCTCCGGCTCGTCCACGTCTCCGACCCACCCGACTACGTGTTCGACGAGGTGTATTACG
>JAVEDG010000340.1 GCA_030841245.1 Actinomycetota bacterium | reverse complement strand
CGCACATCGTCGCAGCCGCCGAGCGAACTCTGGCCGATTGCCCGCGCTGAACGCCGCTGTCGTTGCAGGTCAGAGCAGCTCGGCGATCTTCTCCGCGGCGATGCGCGCGCCGTCGGTCTCCACCGGGCGGTAGTCGACGGTTCGCCCTACCTCTGCCGCGATGAGCGTAGCGAGCGCATCGGGCTCGATCTCGTCGTAGTCGACGCGTCGACCGGCGCCGTAGCGATCGAGGCGGTGCCGCACGTGGAGGTTCTGCTCGAAGTGGTGCCGCAGCGGCACGTAGAGGAAAGGACGCCGGTTGGCAGTGAGCTCCATCGTGGTCGTCAAGCCGCCCTGCACGATTGCGAGGTCGCACACGGCCAGGTGCCGGTAGAGGTCATGCACGTACGCCTTGACCTCCAGGCCGGCATGGGTCGACAGCGACCTCGGATCGATCCGCGGCCCGGCCACGACGATCATCCGCAACGCCGGCAGGAGCCGCTTGGCCGTCGGGTAGGCGGCGATCACCCGCCGGAGCAGGTCCGCGCCGACCCCTGACCCGCCGACGGTGACTATGCAGACCTGTTCGTCGGGCCGGTAGCCAAGTTCGGCACGGACGGCTGCGGTGTCCGCGACCTCGGCCGGGTCGAAGCCGGTCACGTACCCGACGAAGTCGAAATGGTCCTGCGTCCAGTCGCGAATCTCCGGCAGCTGCGGACCGAGCCGGCCGGGCACGATGTCGTCGGGGTTGCCGACGAACAGCGCCCGGTCCCGAAGCTGCGGGTAGCGGGCGATCTGCTCGACCATCTCGCCGTTGTAGTCGGCCGTCAGCGCGGCTTCCGGGTCGCCGCCGTCGGGCATCGGCAGCCAGCCGACGAAGTCGGTCAGCCAGACGTACGGTGCCCGCTTCTGCTCCGGGTTCTCGTGCAGGAAGTAGTCGAGTTCCCACGCCTCGTCGCCGATCCAGGCGTCGTACGGCTGATCCTGCACGAGGTCGGCGAAGACCATGAAGTTGTTGACGAGGATCTCGTCCATTCGGCGTATCCCCTGGAACGCGTGCAGGTCGTGTTCGCCCGACTCCGACTCCAGGTGGGAGGACTCGTTTGCGAGGTGCGCGGACGCCGGGTGGATGCGCTCGCCGCGCCGCTCCAGCAGATCGGTCAGCGGGTGCTGCGCCAGCCAGTCGACCTGGACGTCGGGTCGTTGCCGGCGCAGTTCGTCGGCGATCGCGATGTCGCGTCGCGAGTGGCCGAGCCCGATCGGTGAGGACAGGTATAGCACCTGCTTCGGTCGGGTGATGGCCCGCGCCCGGCGGACGACGCGTCTCGGTGGGGCCGCGGTTCGATCGAGCAAGCGGCGCAGTTCGAGGTTGACGGCCACCGGATCCTTGGCCTGCGGCAGATGCCCGCCGTCCTCGATAACGAACAGGTCGGCGCCCATTGCGGCCGCCAACGCCTGGCCGACGGCGAGCGGGCTGATGTGGTCGTCACTACCGTGCACCACGACGGCCGGGCAGCGCACACGTGTGAGCAGCTCGCTCAGCGCGGCGCGGTCGGCGGCGAGATACGTCCGGTCCTCGGCGATGACGAGTGTCTCTCCGTCGGTCTCCATCGCCCAACCAGTGGCGTCCTCGATCTGCTTCGTGGCGTGCGGTTCGCTGAGCACTTGTCGGAAAAAGAAGTGGACGAAGTCGGGAAAGCGCTCGCGCCACACGTGCGCGTTGTACAGGCCCCAGCCCTCAGGATCGCTGGGACGGTCGTGGAAGCCGACCACGGGAGTTTCGACCGGCCGGGCAGTCGGACCCTCTGCCGGCTCGTCCAGCTCATCCGGCTCTGACTCCGGTTCGCTCAGGTTCGCCAACGTGGGACCGAGAAGGAACAACCCGCACACCCGCTGCGGCGCCGTCGCGGCGAGCTCGATCGCGTAGCCGGCACCCAAGGAGGAGCCGGCAACGAGAGCCTGCTCGACCTCGACGGCGTCCAGGACCGCGAGGCCGTCCGCGACGAACTCTGCGGATTCGTAAGCCGCGGACTCCCGCGGACGATCCGACAACCCGTTGCCCCGCCCGTCGAATGTGACGACACGGGCGTGCCGGGCGAGGTAGGGGACCTGCGCCTTCCACATGCGCGAGTGCACGATCGACCAGCTCGGCATCAGCAGCACGGTCCGTGGCCCGTCGCCGAACACCTCGTAGGCGACTTTCACGCCGTCCCGTTCGACAAAGCCGGTCCGATCCGGATATCTCGCACGCATGGCTCGTTCCCTTCCGCGGCTGTGTGCCCCGACTGTGCCCGACCCCATTGCAGCCCCATCGCAACGACCCTGCAACGTCTCGGTCCACTCTCGCCGAGTCGGAACAAGCCGGCACCGAACGAAGGACGCAACGATGGCAATCGAGGAAGCCGTACTCGGCGAATTCATCGGAAAGTTCGTTACCGATCTCGGGGCGACCGTGGCGGCGGGCAACGTCGTCGTGGGGCACCGGCTCGGCCTCTACCGGGCGCTCGCGGCGGGCCCTGCGTCGGGCCAAGAGCTGGCCGAACGGACCGACACCGCACCGCGCTACGTCGAGGAGTGGCTGCGTGGGCAGGCAGCGGGGGGATACGTCCAGTACGACGCGGACAGCCAGACGTACTCGATGAGTGAGGAGCAGGCTTTCGTGCTCGCGAACCCGGACGGCGCCATCTACGCGCCTGGCGCGTTCGTCCTCGCGCTCGGCGCCCTGCGCGCCGAGGACCGGATCACCGAACGCTTCAGGACCGGCGCGGGACTGGGCTGGCACGAGCACGACGACGACGTGTTCATCGGGTGCGAGCAGTTCTTCCGGCCGGGCTATATCGCGAACCTTATCCCGTCCTGGATCCCCGCGCTCGAGGGCGTCGAGGCCAAGCTGAGCGCAGGCGCCCGGGTCGCCGACATCGGCTGCGGGCTCGGTTCCTCGACGGTGCTGCTGGCTCAGGCCTACCCGAACTCCGTGTTCACCGGATCGGACTACCACGCCGGCTCGATCGAGCTGGCGGCCAAGCGGGCTGCCGACGCCGGCGTCGCGAGCCGAGTGAGTTTCGAGGTCGCATCGGCCGCGCAGTTCAGCGGCTCGGACTACGACCTAGTGGCCACCTTCGACTGCCTGCACGACATGGGCGACCCGTTGGCGACAGCCAAGCACGTGCGGCAGGCACTGGCCCCGGACGGGGCCTGGCTCGTCGTCGAGCCCTACGCGGGGAACACCGTTTCGGACAATCTGAATCCGGTGGGTCGGGTCTACTACAACTTCTCCACGCTGCTCTGCGTGCCCAACGCGCTATCCCAGACCGGCGGATACGCGCTGGGTGCCCAAGCAGGCGAAGCCGCAATCCGGCGGGTCGTCACCGACGCCGGCTTCACCAGGTTCCGGCGAGCCGCCGAGACGCCATTCAATCTCGTCTACGAGGTCAGACCCTGAGCCGCGAGTTCAGCGGCTTCGATCAGCACCGACCGCGCTGATCGAGCCGCTGATTTCGGTTGGAACGGGGCCGTCACCACCAGGCCGGGGCTGATCGCGCGCTGCCGCACGGTCGATGACGTCGCCGCCGCCATTGCCCTGACCCGTGAGGCAGGAGTGCCGTTCGCGGTGCGTGCGGGCAGCCACAGCGTCGCGGCGCTGTCGAGCTGCGATGGTGGCGTGGTCATCGCGATCTGTCGGCGCTGCGCGGCGTCGCGGTCGATGCCGAGCGGCGTGTGGCGATCGTGCAGCCCGGCGCCATCTGGGCCGACTTCGACGCGGCAACGGCCGAGCACGGTCTGGCCAGCACCGGCAGGCTGATCTCGAGCACCGGGGTCGCCGGACTGACGCTGGGCGGCGGGATCGGCTGGTGCAGCGCAAGTACGCGTTGGCCTGCGACAACCTGCGCGGCGCGCAGCTCACCACCGCGGACGGCGCCCATACGGGCCCCGCAGAGCGCGTCGGCCTCGGGACCCATCAGGGCGTCGACGAACGTCTTGAGCATCGCGCGCAGCAGGTCGGGCTCGGCGCGCTCGAGGTGCTCGGCCAGGAACCGAACAGGGTCGATACTGGGATCGGCGGTCATCGTGATGATCTCCTTCAGATCGGCTTTCGCAGGTCTTCTGAAGGATCACGCGGTGGCCTCTCCTACGCCCTCACGACACGCACGCCGTCGATGTGGTCGTACACCATGCCCATGGACTCAGCTCACCACCCACCGCGGGCACTTGATCGCGTCCTCCATCTCAGGTGAGGACGTAACCCGGAGGTGGATACTCGCCATCGGGGCCTGATACTTCGGTAGCCCCTGGGCCTCATCGCTGTTGCTCAGCGCGCGAAATCTCCTCGGCGGCCGGGTATGCCCGCAGATACCGCATCCCAGGCTCGGTGGAGTAGGTGACGACGCACCGCCACCCGTCCGGGCCGCGGTACTGTTCGAGCAACTACGGTCGCCACGTGGAAGATGTGGCTGCCAAGCTCGAAGCGGCGTGGGAAGTGTTCGCCCGCACATGTCGCGGCGCGGTGGATCCGAGGCGACCTTTCAGGCGTGGTTCGCGCACTAGTAACCACTGAGCGCTGTGCCCCGACGCTGGACGAACGTGCAGGTCAGGAGCGCTGTGCGTTGAAATATCCTGGACTGACGCCCACCGCCATCGACCCGTAGCCGGGCGGCGCGCGTACCCCGGAGCCGGCATTCGTTGACTCAGCGCCCACCTGGACGTCTACGCAACTACGGTGAGTGGGGTGACGACGGGGTCGGTCACCTGCACTGGGTGCTCGGCTGTCTGGCCGGCGGGGATGCGTTTCTGCGGGTCGTGCGGCAGCGCTCTCGCGATGTCGCGCCCGGTTGCCGACGTGCGCAAGACGGTTACCGCAGTGTTTTGCGACGTCGCTGAGTCGACGGCGTTGGGTCGTGATCTTGACCCGGAGTCGCTTCAGCGGCTGATGGAGTCCTACTTCGCGGCCGTGAGTGAGGTGCTTGTCCGTCATGGCGGCACGGTGGAGAAGTACGTCGGGGACGCGGTCATGGCGGTCTTCGGCATCCCCAGGGCGCATGAGGACGACCCCTTGCGAGCCTGTCGCGCGGCGGTGGACATGCTGGCCGCGGTGGAGCAGGTGGACCGGCAAGTCGCACGGGGCAGGGGGGTCCGCCTCGAGGTGCGGATCGGCGTGGAGACAGGTGAAGTGGTCGTCGGCGATTCGTCGCGAGGCAGCACATTTGCGTCTGGACTCGCCGTCAACGCTGCCGCCCGGTTGGAGCAGGCGGCGGCAGCTGGTGAATGTCTCATCGGCCCGCAGTGCTACGGGATGGTGCGCGACCAGGCACAGGCGACCGAACAACCGGGGCTGGTTCTCAAGGGCTTCGCCGGTCAGCTGACGGCGTACCGGCTGACTGCGGCGGCGCCGGCCGACCTGCCGGTGACCGACAGGTCTGCAACCGCCATGGTGGGCCGGTCGCGGGAGATGGGAGTGTTGGATCAGGCCTTCCACCACGTAACGGCCGAACGCAGCTGCCAGCTGGTCACGGTGCTGGCAGACGCGGGCGCCGGCAAGTCGCGGCTGGCCGCGGAGTTCGTCGCCGGGCTCGGGCAGTCCGCGACGGTGCTGCGCGGCCGGTGTCTTCCTTATGGCGATGGGATCACCTACTGGCCGCTGGTCGAGGCGGTGCGCAACGCGGCCGGACTCAGCGGCACAGAGTCGGAGCCGCAGGCACGTAAGAAGCTCGCAGCGCTGTTGGGCGACGATGCCGAAGCTGACGAGGTGGTAGCCCGGGTAGCGCCGGTGGCGGGCCTCGGGGGGACACCAGGGACCGCCGAGGACACCACCTGGGCGGTTCAGCGACTGCTCGAACGCCTGGCGGCGGTCCGACCTGTCGTCCTGGTCGTGGACGACCTGCACTGGGCCAGGCCCGGGCTCCGCTCGGTGCTCGACGACGTCGCGGACTGGTCGCGTGACGCCCCGATCCTGTTGCTTGCTCTGGCCCGCACCGACCTGCTCGATGACGCACCGGGCTGGGCCACCGACAAGAGCAACTCCGTCACGGTCCGGCTCGACCCACTCCGGGACACGGAGGTTGCCGAGCTCGTGGCCGCCCTTCCTGGCGCAGGGTCGCTGCCGGCCGAGATCATCGCCAGGGTCGAAGCCGCAGCCGGAGGCAACCCGCTGTTCGCCGAACACCTGACGGCGATGCTTGTGGACATGCAGGCAGGTGACAGCGACCCCCTCTGGCCGCAGGCAGCGTATGAGGGAACCGCATCGACGCTCGATGTCCCGTTGACGATCAGCGCTCTGCTCACGGCCCGGCTCGACCTGCTGCCAGCCGCTGAACGCACCGTGCTGGGCGTGGCCTCTGTTGCGGGGCTGACCTTCTACCGAGCCGCGGTGGTCGAGCTCGCCGACCAGAGCGCCGAGAGCGTGCTGGCGGCGCTGCGGGCGTTGTTGCGCAAGGGGCTGCTACACGCTGAGCGCACCGACCTGGCCGGCCAAGACGCGATCCGCTTCGACCACGCCCTGGTGCGAGACGCGGCTTACCATGGCCTGTCAAAGAACCTGCGCGCCGACCTACATGAGCGCTTTGCGCGCTGGCTGGAGCAGCACAGCCGAGGTCAGGCCTATGACGAGCTCGTGGGCGCTCACCTCGAGGCGGCCTTCCGCAATCTCAGCGACCTCGGCCCGGTCGACGAGCGCGCCCGCCGACTCGGTCAGGAAGCCGCCGACCGCCTCGCAACCGCCGGACGTCTCCTGCTTGGTGCCGACGACACCGCCGCGACGACGCTTCTGGGGCGAGCGCTGGACCTCTCGTCCGAGGAAGGGCCATCCAGGTGGACCGTGATGGCCCACCTGGCTTTCGGGTTGACCCGTTTCGTGAACGCCGGCCGGGCGGAACAGGTCGCGCGAGACCTTCGTGACAGAGCCGAGGCCGCGGGCGACGCTCGCTGGGCCGCGCACGGCTCGCTCGCGTTGGCACTGGCGCGGCACCTGACAGATCCTGAGGGCACCGCGTCCGCGCTGCGCCAGGCGGCGGAGGCAGCGGTGCTCGTGTTCCAACGCGAAGACGATCATCTGGGGCTCGGGATTGCCTACTACGGCCTGGGTGAAGCCGAGTTGACGGTGGGGCACGTTGAGGCCTCGGCGTTCCATGGGACGCTCGTCTCCGAGCATTTCGCGAGGGCTGGTTTCGCCGTGCTGGCAGCAACGTTCTCGGTGGAGAACCTCAATATGACCCTCATGGAGGGAGGACAGCCCGCGACGCGCATCCTCGAAGCCGCCCGCCGGGCCACCGAGACGGCGGACGGCCGCTGGCCCCGGGCATGTGCATGGCTGTCTGTCTACGCGTGCGCACAGATGCTGGGCCATGCCGAGGAAGCCAGCCATGCCCTCCTGCAGGTGGGGACGGTGGAGAGGCAACGGCCCACGGCGGGCGGCGCAGACCCGATCGGGTGGGCCAACCACGTGGTGGCCCGGGTCGAGACCGCCTGCGGCCGCGGGGCCGCCGTCGTCGACAGGTACGACCGTGAGTGCGCGGCGCTCGAGGAGAGTGGCGACGCAAGTCACCTGTCGACGCAAGCCGCCTTGCACGGCTACACCCTGCTACTCGCCGGCGACCGAGGAGCCGCCCGGGCAAGGATCGTGCAGGCACTCGAACTCGGTTCTCTTGACGACTTGGTCACCCAGGGACTGGCTCGGGCCTCGCTCGCCTGGCTGGAGGCAGCCAACGGCGCAGGCACCGAGCAGGTGCGGCTGCACATTGCCGAGGCGACAGCAGCTGTGTCCGAGACGGAATTCGTCCTCGACCGGGCGATCGTCCATCTGGCCTGCTCCGAGGCCTCACGACTGATCGGGGACATTGACGAGACACGTCGACACCGGCAGGAAGCCATCAACCTGTACGAAGCCAAGGAGAACGTCGTCGGTGCTGCCTTCGAGCGCGCCAGGCTGTAGCGGCCCGATCAGTCGAGGTAGTCGCGCACTAGGAACCACTGAGCGCTGTGCCGCGCAGCCTGACAAACGTGCAGGTCAGGAGCGCTGTGCGGTGGAATATCCTGGACTGACACCAGGCTCAGGCTGCATGGTCTGCGGGTCTGCCGGGGTCTGTCCCTGCGCGAAACCAAATTATCGTCCGTCCTGCCAGGTGGTCAGACGATCACGTTTCCTTCCCGTGTTGCGCGGCGCTACCGGCGGGCATCGGCTGTTCCTCGCGGTGGAGGAGACTGCGGCGGATCGTCTGAACGTTGCCGGACAGCGTCCGCGCCTCGCCGCCCTTGTTGATCGCATGAAGGTAGCCAATGCACATGCTCGACACGGGACGCTAGAACTACGATCGATGGGAGCTCGCATCCCGCTGACCGGCGCTCACCCGTTGGTAATCGTTGGCTGCGAGGTGCTACGGGGTTTCGGGGCGGCCAGCTGCTACGGCGGCAGTGAGGTCTGGGACCAGCCGGTCGCGGGGTACGACGCCGGCTGCTGAGGGGTCGACCGGTGCGAGTCCGAATTGGTGCTCGATGGTCGCCATGATGGAGGTGGTGTCGTACACGGTGTGGCTGACCGCTGAATGGGTCAGGGATCGGCTGACCAACAGGGCCGGGATTCGCGTGCCTGGGCCGAATTGGTCATGGGCGCCCGCGGTGCCTAGTCCGGGTGGTGGCACGTGGTCCCACTGCCCGCCGAACTCGTCATAGGTCACCAGCACCAGGGTGTTTCCGGCCTGCGGGCCGCTCGTGACCGCTTTGATCAGGTCGACTAGGTGGCCGGAGCCCTCCGTTTCGCTGGCGTAGCCAGGGTGCTCGTTTTCCACACCGAGCGGCTTGACGAAGCTGACCTTCGGGAGCGTCCCGGCTGCCACGTCGGCAAGGAAATCCGTCTCGTCCTTGAGATGGGCGGCCCGGTCGGGCGTCCCCGGGGCATACCGCTGGAAGTAGTTGAACGGCTGGTGGTGGAACTGGAAGGACGGGTCGGGGTTGCCCGCCTCGGCGTCGTCCCAGCCGCCGGCGTACCAGGCCCAGCTGATCCCGGCATCGCTCATCCGGTCACCGATGGTCAGGTCGGCGTTGGTGTCGTCGATCGCTGGCAGGGTGTTGTTGGCCGAGGTGCCCTGGGTGGGCGGGTATTGCGGCTGCACGGTGTTGACTGCCCAGTTACCGCAAGCGAATCCGGCGACGGTGGTGGTCTGCCCGCACTGCTGAGCGGCCCGGCCGTCCCGGACGGTTGTCGTCGGCTTGTACAGGGGGTAGGTGGCGTTGGGGAAGCCGTTGCTGTCCAGCAGCGCATGCTGGGATAGCGGCACACCTGACCACAAAGGGGGCTGGGCCGCGATCAGATACTGGTGGTTAAGGAAAGATCCGCCGAAGGATCCTTGGAAGAATTGGTCCGCGATGACGTAGTGCGGGGCACCGTTCGCATGCAGGTACTGGTAGATGGGCAGTCCAGCACTGTCGTAGTACCCCTGCGTGAGCCCGACGGCGTCGCTTCCGGTGGTGTAGCGGTTCTGTTGGCCACCGTCGAGCTGGTACTGCTCCTGGTAGAAGCGGTGGACCAGGTCCCGTGTGCATCCGCCAGGACGCGATCCGGGAATCGGGTTGTTCTTGTCGATGCCGTTCTCCGGATGCGACGCGTTGTCGTTAGGCGGGCAAGTGACATCGGTGGGCGCAATGTAGTCGCCAATGCCGAACGGCGCGTTGGCGAAATGGCTGTTGTAGGAGACGCTCGTGACACCGTCCGGAAAGGTGACCGTTTCGGGATCGCAGCCGGACAGCGCCGATAGCGGCGGCGAGGTCAGGTTCACGTCGTTCTGCATGAGACAGGCGTACGGCGTGCCCGCCTGGGAGACTTGGGTTGAGTGCAGCGCGTCGGCGTCGGCCCGGCCTTCCACGTGTTTACCACCCACTGACCCCCAGTTGCCGTACAGGTTGTCGAAGCTGTGGTTCTCCTCATAGATCACGACCAGGTGCTTGAACTGGCCGAGCGGCTTGGATTGCGCTGCTGAGGCCGGAACTCCGTCCACCGTCAGAGCGGCCACTACCGCGGCCGACCCCGCCGCGGCCACGACGAAGAGCATCCGGCGCCTGAAACTTGCCTGCATGAGCCCTCCCCGTGACACCAAAGACACCCTGCGTGGCGTCAAGGACGTTTGTCGGGAGCAGAGAGCTTCGCCAGCAATGTCCTCACACCGGCCCCCACTCCACTCCCATCGTCGGGGCTCGTCAAGAGGTCAGGTGACGTACGCATCTGCACCCTGCGCATGCCATGAGGATGCGCATCGGCACCAGGCAGGTATCGGCCGCGGAAGATGGACGCCTCGAGGATCAGCAAGGCGTGGCCGACCACGCGCCAATCTGGTTCACGCTGATGAAAGTCGCTGGGGACCACGGGCCGGCGGAGCGCGCCACGCTGTTACCGGTCGCGAGCAGGTCCGAACTCGTCGCGTGACATGCGACGGCCTGCGGCGCATCGTGCTGTCTCGCCTCGGGCGTGCCGTGCCTGTTGCTTGAGTCCGAGACCTCACCAAGCCCCGCGCCGTCCTTTGTTGCCCTTGGGCCGGCGCGGGGCTTCTTGAGCCCTGCGGGCCATCCCCGGACGTGGGTCGGCCCCGCCGGGTGAGTTCGCACCTTGGCGGGGCCTTGATCTCGTCACCCGTCTCAGGTGAGGACGCGACCCAGGGGGGCTAGATGCCCACCATCGGGACCCTGATACGTCGGTAGCCTCTGGGCTACCCACCGCGGTGAGACCGTCCCCCTGTCGGCCGGAGTCAGAAGGTCGATACTGGCTCGGCGACGAAGTGCGACTCGTCCTGACGTACCTGCCAGACCCGGACGTCCTTGCCCCCGTGCCCGTCCTTCTCGTGGAAACGCACCTCGTCGCCTGTGACGCGACCGGCGCCCTGGACTAGATAGCGCATCTCTTCGCCTACCACGAAGGAGACGTCGCCGTCGAAGTCAAGCAAGCTCGCGGGCGGTCGCCCCTGTACCTCCAGGACACGTTGGGCAGGGCCGCCCGGGACGCTCTGAGGCGTCGTAAACGACACGGCTTTCCCCTCCCACAGCCTCGATTGACGCCGACACTACGCCTTGGCTGAGCTGCGGTCGGCGGCCTGATCGCTGTGGTCTAACCGACGCGGGGTTCTGCCCTGGTGGCGACAACAGCGAGACAACGATCGCAGGCGTCAGGACCTGGGACCGGCAGAAACGACACCAGCGGAAACTGCTGCAAGTCCGCTACCGGCAGCCCACACAGCGTGACCTCGGTCATCGGCAACCATGCGTGCCGAGTGTCGGCCGGGAGACGGATCTCGTAGTCCCGCCTACCGCCTGGACCTTCGACATGAACAGAGGTCGCGTGCTCAGCCGCGACGGCCACATGCACTACCTCCAAGGTAGAAGCGCGAGCGGCACCGTCAACGAGGCGCGCCGCGCACGTTTCCCCCGATGGCACGCGGGGTCGTCTGACGCCCACCATCAGCACGCCGTAGCTCCTCGGCCGGGTAGGCCCGCAGGTACCGCATCCCCGGCGCCGTGGCGTAGGTGACGACGCACCGCCAGCCGTCCGGGCCGCGGTACTGGTCGAGCAGCCGGGCCAGCCGCCAGGTGCCGGCGTCGTGCGGCGCCTACACGTAGGTGGTCATCGGCTCGGTGCGCGGCTGAGAATTGCGGATCGACGAAGACCTGAACCTGTCGCTATCCGTCCG
>JAVEDG010000335.1 GCA_030841245.1 Actinomycetota bacterium | reverse complement strand
ACCTCGACGCCGGCTCCGTCGCCTCACCCGAGCGCGAGACGGAGGGGATGCGCGACGGCACCGACGCCGTGGCCGACTGGCCGGTCCTCAACGCCCTGCTCAACACCGCGTCCGGCGCCACCTGGGTGTCGGTCCACCACGGGGGCGGCGTGGGCATCGGCAAGTCGATCCATGCCGGAGTCGTCGTCGTCGCCGACGGCACCGACGCGTCACACGACAAGCTCACCCGGGTGCTGACGAACGACCCGGGCACCGGCGTGCTGCGCCACGCCGACGCGGGCTACGAGATCGCCGAGCGGACGGCGCGCGACGTCGGCATCCGGATCCCGATGCTCGACGGCACGCACGCGCCGGACTGGCAGTCCTGAGGGTCAGTCCCAGAGCAGGTCCGGCGTGAGGTCGGCCAGGGTCGTGGCTCCGAGCAAGCCCATGGCCATCTCGAGCTCGGTCCGCAGCGTGTCCAGGACGAACGCGACACCCTCGGCGCCGCCGACCGTGAGGCCCCACACGTAAGGTCGTCCGACCAGCACGGCGTCCGCGCCGAGCATCAGCGCCTTGGCGACGTCGGTGCCCCGCCGGATGCCGCCGTCGACGAGGACCGGGACACGTCCCTGCACCGCCTGCACGACGCCGGGAAGTGCGTCGGCGGTTGCCGGGACCGTGTCCAGGTTGCGCCCGCCGTGGTTGGACACGACGACTCCGGCGACCCCCGCGTCGACGGCCTGGGCGGCGACGTCGGCGCGAAGCACGCCCTTCACCAGTACTGGCACGGGCGAGGTGTCCAGCAGGTGCCGCAGGACCGGCCAGGACAGGCTGGGCGAGAAGCGGCTGTGGAAGACGCGTCGGTGCGGGGGAGTGTCGTCCGGCTCCTCCGGCAGGTCGCTCAGGTTCGGGTACGTCGAGGGCGGCAGCCCCATCCGGCGGTCCCGGTCCCGCGCCCCGAGCGTCGGTGTGTCGACGGTCAGGACCACCGCCGCCGCCCCGGCGGCGGCGGCCCGCGCGACGAGAGAGTCCGTCGCGGACGGGTCGCGCTGGGCGTAGAGCTGGAACCAGAACGGGGAGGAGACGCCGGCCGCAGCGTCCTCGACGGCCGTCGAGCTCATCGTGCTGAGGACCGCCAGCGCCTCACCGGCCGTGGCTCCGCGCAGCGTCTCGCGCTCTGCACCCGGGTGGAACAGCGAGTGCGCAGCGACCGGCGCGAGCAGGATCGGGTGCGGCAGGTCGTGCCGGAGCAGCTTGGTCGAGGTGTCCAGACTGCTGACGTCGACCAGGTTGCGAGGCGCAAGGCGCAGCCGTCTCCAGGCGGCGACGTTGTCGGCGAGGGTGAGCTCGTCGGCAGCCCCTCCGGTGACGTAGTCGTAGGCGATCGGCTCGAGCCGGTCTCTTGCGAGTGGCTCCAGGTCGCCGACGTTGACCGGCCAGTCCACGCGCCGACCCTACCCAGCCGTCCTGCGACGCCTGGGTCGGTCAGGCGCCCTTACGGCGCGCCCGGTAGGCCGCCACGTGCAGCCGGTTGCCGCACGTGCGGCTGTCGCAGTACTGCTTGGACCGGTTGCGGCTCAGGTCGACGAGGACCCGCTCGCAGTCCGGCGCGGCGCAGGTCGCCAGTCGGGACTGCTCGCCTGCCGAGATCACGAAGGCCAGCGCCATGCCGCAGTCGGCCGCCAGGTGCTCGGGCAGGCGGGCGTCCGGTGCGTGGTAGTGCATGTGCAGCGGCCACCCGTCGTGGTCGGTGAGGCGCGGGGTCGACCGGGCGTCCGCCACGAGTGCGTTGACCAGACCGACCGCGGTCGCCTGGTCCCGCGCGCGGAAGATCTCGAGCAGCCGGACGCGCAGCCGGCGCGCCCCGGCGAGGTCCTCGCGGGTGAGCCGCCCGATGCCGGACACCTGCTGCCGGTCGACCAGGTCCTGCAGGGCCGTCAGGTCGGGCAGGCCCTCCTCGCCGGTGACCTCCGGCGCGCTGTTGACCAGGTCGACGACGGTCCCGAGTGCGCACTCGGTGTCGTGGCCGAGCTCCACGTCAGGCCTCGCTGCTATCGTCCGGCACGTCAGCAGCGTAACGCGGTCATGGCCCTGACGAGCGACGGCGGTCCGCGGTCCGGCGAAGGAGCACCGATGGCCGATCGTGCCGCGGCGGGCGTCAGGATCGAGCCATGAACCTCACCGTGCGGGGCATCGGCCGGCTGCTCACCATGACCGCCGGGGTGCACCACGACGCCGCACTGGTGGTCCGGCACGGCAGGGTGGCGTGGGCCGGTCCCGGGCGCGACCTGCCCGCGGGTGCTCCGGAGCAGGTGCTCGAGGCCGGCGGAGCGTGCGTCGTCCCGGGCTTCGTCGACGCGCACACGCATCTGGTCTATGCAGGGGTACGCCGCGACGAGTTCGTCGCGAGGCTTGCGGGCGAGAGCTATGACGGCGGTGGCATCCGGACCACCGTCGAGGCCACGCGCGCGGCCAGCACCGAGCTGCTCGTCGACCTCGCGGCGCAGCGGGCGAGCAGCGCCCTCGCGCACGGCACGACGACGATGGAGGTCAAGACCGGCTACGGCCTCAGCCCGGAGCACGAGCTGCGCCTGCTGGACGCCGTCCGCGAGCTCGCCGGGCGAACCCCGATCCACGTCGAGCCGACCTACCTCGGCGCCCACGTGGTCCCGGCCGGTGCCGATCGGCGCACGTACGTCGCCGAGGTGATCGCCACCATCCCGGAGGCGGCCCGGCGCGGGGCCAGGTGGTGCGACGTCTTCTGCGACCGAGGCGTGTTCACCGTCGACGAGGCGCGCCAGATCCTCCTGGCCGCCCGCGAGTCCGGCCTGGGCCTGCGGCTGCACGCGGAGGAGATCGCGCCGACGGGGGCAGCCGGTCTGGCCGCCGAGCTGGGCTGCGCCAGTGCCGACCACCTCGAGCACGTCACCCCGGCCGACGCGCGCGCGATGGCATCGGCCGGCGTGGTCGGTGTGCTCCTGCCGACCGTGACCCTGTCGCTGCGCTCCCAGGCATGGGGTCATGCGGCCGTCCTGCGCGAGGCCGGGGTCGAGCTCGCCCTGGCCACCGACTGCAACCCAGGCACGTCCTGGTGCGAGTCGATGCCGTTCGCGATCCAGCTCGCATGCCTGGCCATGGGACTCTCCGTCGAGGAGGCCTTCCGGGCCGCCACCAGGGGCGCCGCGAGCTCCCTGCGGCTGGCCGACCGCGGACATCTCGGGCCCGGGGCGGCTGGGGACCTGGTGGTCCTGGACGCGGAGCACGAAGCCGACATCGTGGCCCATCTCGGCGCCGCGGCAGTCGGTCGGACGGTCGTAGGCGGCGTCCCCGTCGGCTGAGCCGCCGGCTCAGGAAGCGAGCAGCTCGGCGATCGCCCGGTCGACGTCGACGTGCTCCTGCTCCTGTCCCTGCGCGCACAGCGAGTAGCTGCGCCCCAGGAAGTCGACGAGCTCGCGAGTCGACGCCTGCAGCAGGGCCTCCCCGTCCGGCGACGTCAGGCTGATGAAGACCACCTCGGCGCCGGAGTTCCACGACGGCCAGACACGCACGTCGCCGTCACCGGCCGGCCGGTGCACCCCGAGAGTGAGCAGCTCCCGCGCGAACACCCAGGACACGCCGTCGGCCTGGCCGGTGCGGAACGTGGCGTGCACGGCGTACGGGTCGGCAACGTCGTAGTGCAGCACGACCGGGAGCGCGATGCCCCCGTCTCCCGGTGCCATGAGCTGGACCGTGAGCTCTCTTGTCACCGTCGATGGCACCCAGCCGTTCATCTCACGATCTCCTTCGCCGCGCCGCCCCCTGCGCGGGAGGCGGGGAGGGGTACCAAGGAGTTCCCCGTCCAGCGAGGTGGGAAAACCTGGCAGACCCGCAGAACTGCAAGCGAGTGAGTCCGTAGGGTGTTATGCGGGGGATTCACCAGCCGAGAGGGAGCCTGTGCCCGAGCAGCAGGCGGACCGGCAGGAGCAGGCCAGTCGCCGTCCGTCCGCTCCCGACCGGGACCGGGAGACCGTCCTCGACGACCTTGCCCGCAGCCTGCACTTCCGGGACTTCATCCGACGTCATCGTTGGCTCGACGTCACCTACCGGGCCCTGGTCGGGCTGGTCGGGGTGCTGGTCGTTCTGGGCGGCTTTGCCCTGATCCCCTTGCCGGGCCCGGGGTGGTTGATCGTCTTCACCGGACTGGCCATCCTGGCGACGGAGTTCGAGTGGGCCGAGCGACTCCTGCGCTACGGCCGGTCCCGGTTGCGGGCCTGGAGCGAGTGGATCAAGGCCCGCTCGCTGCCGGTCCGACTGCTCTTCGGGGCGGTGAGCCTTGCCTTCGTCGCCGCGCTCGTCGCGGCGTACGCAGCGTGGCAGGGCGTGCCGGGCTGGGTGCCGGTCATCGGGTAGTCTTTGGCGCCTCTTCGCGGGCTGACGGTCCGTCCCGCCGGAGGGCGATTGGCTCAGTGGTAGAGCGCCTCGTTCACACCGAGGAGGTCACTGGTTCGAACCCAGTATCGCCCACTTACGACCGCGGTGCCCGGTTTCCTGGTTAGTGATCATCGCGAGCTGAGCCAGCCGGTTGCG
>JAVEDG010000305.1 GCA_030841245.1 Actinomycetota bacterium | reverse complement strand
AGGCCGGCCGAGGTGACGATCGGGGTGAGCCCGGCCCGGAACGCGTGCCGGAGGATCACCGTACGTTCGGGCAGACCCTTGGCTCGCGCGGTGCGGATGTAGTCCTCCCCGAGGGTCTCGAGCATCTGGTTGCGGGTCAGCCGCGCGTAGAAGGCAGCGTCGACGAGGGCGATCGACACCCAGGGCAGGATCAGTGACCCGAACCACTGCGTCGGGGAGTCGAAGAACGACGTGTAGCCGGCAAAGCTCACCCAGTGCCACTTGATCTGGACGAAGAACAACAACAGCAGGCCGATGAAGAACGTGGGGAACGAGTAGCCGACGAGGGCGGCGCCCATGATCGTGCGGTCCTGCCACCTGCCCCGTCTCAGGGCCGAGATGATGCCGATGCCGACGCCGGAGATGATCCACAGGATGAAGCCCCCGGTCGCGACCTGCACCGTGACCGGGAGCTTGCTGGTGATCAGGTCCGTCACCTGCTCGCCCTGCCGGAAGGAGTACCCGAGGCAGGGCACGTGGCAGTCGAACGTCGCCGTGCCGGACCCGTAGGTCCGGCCGACGAAGATGCCCTTGACGAACTTCCAGTACTGCTCGTACAGCGGTTGGTCGAGGCCGAGCCGGTGCCGGTTGGCGGCGATGATCGGAGGGCTGCAGGACTTGCCGCACGTGAGGCGCGCCGGGTCGGACGGCAGCACCGCGAAGAGCAGAAATACGATCATGCTCAGCGCGATGAGCATCCACAACATCGCGATCACGCGACGCACGATGTACGGCCCCACGAAGCGCTGCCCTTCTCGACCCCCACTGCCCGGTGCGAGGCACAGCGTACGTCCACCGTCGGCGCATCACCGACGCCTCGGTCAGCCGTGGTGACGATCCGGTTTCGAACGCGTCACGGTCTCGCCACACCGGGCTCAGGGCGTCACCCGGCGGCAGCGACGCCGACCTTGTGGCCCTGTGCGTCGGCGAACACACCGAAACTGGTGCCGGGCACCTGTTGTGCAGGCTGCACGATCGTCCCACCGAGCTGCTCGGCCCGCTCCAGCGCGGCGGCGACGTCCTCGACCCCGACGAAGAACAGCACCTCGTCCTCGGCGCCCTGGCGCGGGCTGATCGCGACGTACGGGCCTCCCTCGGCACCGGTGTCGATGAAGGTGTAGCCCGGGAAGGCCCCCTCCGAGGCCACCTTCCAGCCGAAGAGCTCGCCGAAGAAGGCGCGCGTGGCGTCAGGGTCGGCCGAGCGGATCTCAGTGTGGATCACGGGGTGTGCCATGACGGTTCGTCCTTGTCTCGAGATCGCCGTCGGCAGGCCGTGGTCCGGCTCAGGACGGGATCGTCCATGTGGCCTCAGGCGGGCGGTATCGACCGCTCGGTCGACACCCCTACGACGAACCGCACGCCGGAGAAATCGACATGACCTGCCCCGGCCCGGCGGCGGCCTCGGGTCGCCTGCAGCCGGGCACTCGCTCAAGCCAGTTCTGCGAGCTCCTGCGGGAACAGGCTGGCGGCGACCGCGATCTCACGGTCCAGTGCCCCGGCGGCCACGAGCTGGGACAGGGACTGCTCGAGGGTCTGCATGCCGTCGCGGGAACCCGTTGCCAGCGCGTTGCGCAGCTGGCGGGTCTTGCCCTCCCGGATCATGTTGCGCACCGCTGGGGTGGCGACGAGCACTTCGTACGCCGCGACCCGGCCGCCTCCGGTCCTGGGCAGCAACCGCTGGTAGACGATGCCCGTCAACGCGCCCGCCAGCTGCACCCTGATCTGCGCCTGTTGCTCGGCCGGAAAGACGTCGACGACCCGGTCCAGCGCCTGGGCCGTGTCGTTGGTGTGCAGGGTCGCGAACACCAGGTGGCCGGTCTCGGCGATGGTCAGGGCCGTGTGGATGGTCTCGAGGTCGCGCATCTCACCGACCAGGAGGACGTCGGGATCCTCTCGCAGGGCGGAGCGCAGCGCTCGGGGGAAGCTCTCGGTGTCCGTGCCGACCTCACGCTGGTTCACCGCGGCCAGCTGATGGTGGTGCATGTACTCGATCGGGTCCTCGATCGTCAGGATGTGACACGGTCGAGTGCGGTTGACTCTGTCGAGCAGGGCGGCCAGCGTCGTGGACTTGCCTGAACCGGTCGGACCGGTCACCAGGACCAACCCCTGATGCAGGTCGGCGAACGCGCGGACGACTTCGGGTACGCCGAGTGCCTCCAGGTCCGGAAGCTCGTACGGGATGAGGCGCAACGCGATGGCCACCGAGCCGCGCTGTTGGAAGCCGTTCACCCGGAATCGAGCACGATCCTGCCAACCGAACGAGAAGTCGATCTCGCGCGAGGTCTCGAAGTCCTTGCGCTGCCCCTCGGTGAGCATCCCGCGCAACAACGCGGCGGTGGACTGCGGGGTCAGCGCCTCCCAGCCGTCCAGCCGCCGCAGCTCTCCGTCGACCCTCAGCAGGGGAGCCGCCCCGGGCGTCAGCATGAGGTCGGAACCGCGCCGATCCCACAGCGCCGTCAGGAGCTGCTCGCGCACCTGGTCCACGTCCATGTCCTGCTGCCCGTCGGTCACCGCACCGAGTCTGTCAGGTCAAGGTTCCCGAATGACTGTCGATGTTGCTGGAGTCATGTCACTCGGCCGTTCGAGTGACGCAACAGTGGCGCGACCAGGGAGGTAGGAGCGAGACGACGATGACCACGCCTGTGGCGACCGGCGCCCCGCCTGCTCCGGCACGTCGCTTCCTGGGCGAGATCCTCGTGGACTCCAAGCTCCTGACCCGGGAGAAGCTCGACGACGCCCTGCTCAAGCAACGCGTCTCCGGCAAGCGTCTCGGAGCCCTGCTCGTCGAGCTCGGCGCCGTGGACGAACGCGACCTGGCCACGGCGCTGGGGGAGCACTTCGGCGTCGCCGTGATCGATCTCCGGCACCGGGCTCCGGTGCCCGAGGCCCTATTCCTGCTCCCGGAGGCTTCCGCCCGCTCCTTGCTCGCCCTGCCGCTCCAGC
Source organism: Actinomycetota bacterium (assembly GCA_030841245.1). Taxonomy (GTDB): domain Bacteria; phylum Actinomycetota; class Actinomycetes; order JACCUZ01; family JACCUZ01; genus JAVEDG01. Next base: position 3,685 of record JAVEDG010000305.1, on the reverse strand, counting down.
TCACGAACGGCACCCTCGAGGTCGCCGTCGCGGACCCCAGCGACGACGCCCTCGAACAGCTCCGGGCGCTCACCGGCATGCCGGTGGCGCTGACGGTCGCCAGCTCGACCGACATCAAACGGGCCATCGACCGTGGCTACCGAGCCCTGACCGGCATCGGTCAACACGTCGACGCGTTCCAGGCCAGCATGTCCGGACGGTCCTCGTCCACGACCACCGCGGCCACCGTCGACGAGAACGCGCCGGTCGTCCAGGTGGTCACCATCGTGCTCACCCAGGCCTTGCGGGACCGTGCCTCGGACGTGCACATCGAGCCGATGGACACGATGTCACGGGTTCGGTTCCGCATCGACGGTGTGTTGCACGACGTCCTCACCCTCCCCGGCGCGATGGGCGGCGCCGTGGTGAGTCGGCTGAAGGTCCTCGCGGGCATGAACATCGTCGAGCGGCGGCGTTCCCAGGACGGCCAGTTCACCACCGAGATCGAGGGACGCCAGCTCGACGTCCGGGTCGCCAGCACGGGAACTGTGGGTGGGGAGAAGGTCGTGCTACGGCTGCTGGACAAGTCCGCGACATCGTTCCGGTTGTCCGAGCTCGGCATGCCGGCGGACACCTACCAGGTCTTCTCGGCGATGGTGCGCGCACCGTTCGGCATGGTGATCTGCGCGGGGCCTACCGGCAGCGGCAAGACGACCAGCCTGTACGCCACGATGGGCGAGCTCAACGGCACCGAGGTCAACATCATGACGATCGAGGACCCGGTCGAATACGTCGTCCCCTCGATCAACCAGATCCAGATCAACGAGCCGGCCGGCATCAGCTTCGCGAGCGGATTGCGGTCCATCCTGCGCCAGGACCCCGACGTCATCCTCGTCGGGGAGATACGAGACACCGAGACGGCGCGCATCGCGGCCCAGGCCGCACTCACGGGTCACTTCGTCATGACCTCGCTGCATGCGACGGACAGTGCCGCTGCGCTGCTCCGGTTCATCGACATGGACATCGAGGCCTACGTGGTGGGATCTGCGGTGGCCGGAGTGGTCAGCCAGCGTCTGCTGCGGCGCATCTGCGACCAGTGCCGCCGACCCTTCTCACCATCCGCCGAGGAGCTCGAGTACTTCATCGGGGCCGGGGGGGTCGTGCCCGACGGGGGATTCTGGCACGGCCAAGGCTGCATGTTCTGCGCACAGACCGGTTACCAGGACCGCATCGGGGTGTACGAGCTGCTCCGTATGACGCCGGCGATGCGCGCGCTGGTGGTGACGAAGCCCACCCACGACCAGGTGCGGGCGCTCGCCATCACCGAGGGAACGCGAACGCTGCAGCACGAGGCAGTCCTCGCGGTCGGCGCCGGCGTCACCACTATCGCGGAGGTCATCCGCGGAATCTATGTGCTCTGAGATGGCCGACACGACGATCCGGATCACGCCAGCCCCCAAGGTCCGACGCGAGCCACGGGAGGTCATGCCCGCGCGCGTCAAGGGCAAGGACCTGATGCATCTCTCGCGCCAGCTCGCGGCGTTCCTGCGGGCCGGCATCCCGATCCTGGACGGCCTCACTCTGCTGGCCCGGGACACGGGCAACACGACGTTGCGGCGAACCCTCGACGACGTCGCCGACCAGCTGCGCCAGGGCAGCCCTCTCGGCGAGGCGTTCGACCGTCATCCCAAGGTGTTCCCCGAGGCCTACCGAAGCATGGTCCGGTCATCCGAGCTGACCGGAAACCTCGACGTGGTGCTCGATCGGCTCACGGTCTATGTGGAGCGCGAGGTGGAGGCCAAGCGGAAGATCCGATCTGCGATGAGCTACCCGATGGTGGTGGTGGTGCTCTCGGTGGCGGTGTCACTCCTGCTCGTGACCTTCGTGCTGCCCAAGTTCAAGGTCTTCTTCGCGTCCTTCCACCAGCAGCTGCCGCTCCCGACCCGGATGCTGCTGGGCCTCTCGGACCTCGTCCAGCACTGGTGGTGGGCCCTCCTGATCGGTGCTGCCGGTGCGGGTGTGGGCGGCTGGAGACTCCTAGGCACAGACCGCGGGCGTCTGGCCAAGGACCGGATCGTGCTGCGGCTGCCTGTGCTGGGCAAGGCCTTGCAGTACTCCGTCGTGGAACGTTTCGCCCGGGTGTTCGCCGCGATGCTGCAGGCGGGTGTGCCGCTCGGTGAGGCCATGACCGTCGCCGCGGGCGCTACCAACAACGGCCCGGCGAAGATCGCACTCGCCAAGGCACGCGAACGCATGCTCAGCGGCGAGGGCATCAGCGGGCCGCTGGCGGACAGCGACATCTTCCCGGCCGCTGCCATGCAGATGATGCGCGTCGGCGAGGACACGGGATCGCTCGACGAACAGCTCGACGTGGTGGCCGAGTTCTACGAGAAGGAGCTCGACGAGAAGGTCAAGCAGATCACCACCCTGATGGAGCCCGCAGTGCTGCTCGTCATGGGCGGGATCGTGGGCTTCGTGGCCCTCGCCATGGTCTCGGCCATGTACGGCATCTATGGGAATGTCGGGAAATGACCTCGCAGCCCGCCCGCGATGTCGCTGACGGCTTCAGCCTGGTGGAGACGATCCTCGCGATTGCGATGCTCGGCATCGGGGTGCTGTCCGTGGTGGGCGGGATGATGACCTCCATCCGGGTCGGTGACCTGGACCGTCGTCAGGCGGACGGGCAGACGGCGGTGCGCGCCTACGCCGAGGCCGTTGCCGGCGACACATACGCGGCATGCGCCTCCTCGTATCCCGCCTCGGGCTTCACCACGCCGACCGGCTGGACCTCCTCGATGACGGTGACCTACTGGAGCGTCTCGACCAGCACCTTCGGCTCGACCTGCGGCACCGACAGCGGGCTTCAGCGGGTCACTCTCTCCATGTCGGCCACCGACGGACAGGACTCCGAGTCGTTGCGCGTGGGGAAGCGAGCGCCGTGAGAGATGGGCGGCGCGACGCCGGCCTCACGCTGGTGGAGCTCCTCGTCTGCCTCGCGATCAGCGGGCTGATCATCCCCGTCCTGACGGGCGCTCTGATCATCGGCTGGAAGACGACCGACGCCACCGTCGCGAGCTTGTCGGACAGCCGGAACCGCCAGCTCGTGCCGTCCCTGTTCACGCGCGACGTCCAGAACGCGAAGACCGTCGACACGACCAGCAGCGACACGACCTGTGAGCTTGCCGGAGACACGCTGCTGGTCCGACTGCGGTGGACCGAGACCGGCTCCTCCGGCGTTGCCGTCGACCGCGCCGCCTCATGGGTCCTGAGCACCGGCACGGAACGACTGGTCGAGCGTCGCTACTGCGCCACAGCCAGCACTGTGACCAGCAACGTCAGCGCGGCACACGGCATCGTCGGCACTCCCGCCGTCACCTGCGTGTCTGTCGCCGGTGTGACGGTCGGGTGCGGCCTCGCGGCCAACGTCGCCCTCACCGTGACCGACGGCAGCGGCACCTTCACGGCGGTCGGGCGCAGGAGGACGCTGTGACCTGGCTGTGCGAGCGGTTGAAGACGGTCCGGAGCCGACCGGACGACGGAAGTGCACTCGTCCTGGCCATGGTGTTCCTCATGATCTTCGGCGCCTGGATCGGCGTCGTCCTGCAGTTCGCGGCGACCGGCCAGGACATCACCGGGAGTGTGCGCGCCGAGGCGACCAACACCTACTCCGGGGGCGGAGCGCTCGATGGCGCGATCAACGCCGCCC
>JAVEDG010000302.1 GCA_030841245.1 Actinomycetota bacterium | reverse complement strand
CCTATGGACAACCAAATACCATTAGGAAATACTCCGGGGCATGGAGAAGGTCGCGGCGCCGGTCGACCGACGGGCCCGCCGGCGCCGCGAGACCATCGAGGAAGCCCTCGACCTGGCCGTCGAGCTGATGGCCGAGCAGGGTGTCGCCGGGCTGTCGTTGGGCGAGATAGCCCGCCGGATGGGCATCCGCCCGCCCTCGCTCTACGTCTACTTCCCGTCCAAGATGGCCCTCTACGACGCCCTGTTCAACCGTGGCGCCGCCGGGGTGCTGCAGGCCATGCAGGAGGCACACCACGCCATCGCCGACCTGCCCACGCTCGCGGAGCGGCTCACCGCGGCCGGTCGCGCGCTGGCGCGCTGGTGCCTGGCCAACCCCGGCTACTCCCAGCTGCTGTTCTGGCGACCGGTCCCCGGGTTCCAACCCTCACCGGAGGCCTACGCACCGGCCCTCGGCCTGATCGAGTTCTCCCGCTCCTGGTTCGGCCGGCTGCAGAGCGAGGGGCTCTTCCCCGCCGACGCCGACATCGACCTGCTGCTGCGGGACTGGGTGATCCTCACCGCCGGCGTGGTCAGCCAGCAGCTCGCCAACGCCCCTGACGAGACCGTCGACACCGGACGGTTCACCTCAGCCCTGCCGTCGCTCGCCGCGATGTTCGCCCGTGAGCACGGCGCTCCTCCCGCTCCGCCCCGACGAAGGAAGTCACCCGTGAGCACCACTGTCGCTCCGTCCTCCGGCCGATCCCGGTGACGACCACCACGTCGCGGTCACAAGCGCCGAGCGCGGCGCGTCGCTCGACACTCGAGCGAGCCACCGCCATGCGCCTGGCGGCGTCGGAGTACACGCGTTTCACCGACCAGCTCCGGGAGCTCTCCGACGCCGACTGGAGCGCACCCACGTGTTGCTCCGACTGGGACGTGCGCCTAATGACCTGCCACGTCCTGGGGATGGCCGAGTTCGCGGCGTCCTCGCGGGAGAAGCTGCGTCAGATGCTCGCGGCCAAGCGGGCCGGTGGCCTGTTCATCGACGCGCTCACGGCCGGGCAGGTCGCCAAGCACGCCGACCGGCGGCCTGCAGAGCTCGTCGCCGCCATGGAGCGAGTCGGGCCGCGAGCGGCCGCCGGGCGGCGCCGACTGCCGGCGCTGGTCCGCCGCGGTCGGATCGCGGACCAGCCGGTGGCTGCCGACGGCTCCGTCACCGAACGATGGACGCTGGGCTACCTCAACGACGTCATCCTGACGCGCGACACCTGGATGCATCGCAGTGACGTCGCCGCTGCCGTCGGGCGACCCCTGACGCTGACCCCCGAGCACGACGGGGTCCTCATCGCCCACATCGCCGAGGAATGGGCACAGCGGCACGGTCAGCCATGCACGTTGGTCCTCGACGGCCCCGCTGGCGGGGCTTGGACGTGGGGCAGCGGCGCAGCCACCTACACGCTCGATGCGGTCGAGTTCGCGCGCATCATCTCCGGGCGGGGCACTGGTGCCGGCCTGCTCACCGTCAAGGTGCCTTTCTGAACCAGGCGCCCGCCACACGTCCGACCCGGTCACCGACCACCCAGCCGTACGTCGATCAGGAGCAACTCGTGAGCCCTCCCGAGCCCGTCCGCTTGCACCACGTCGCGCTCACCGTCAGTGACCTCGACGCCAGCGTCGCGTGGTACTGCTCGGTGTTCGGTATCCATCACCAGCTCGACGTCCCGCACGCCGGCGGCATCGGGAAGGTCCTCGCCGACGACGACCGGTCGCTGTCCATCGCACTGCACACGCACGACACGAGTCCGCACGAGTCGTTCCACGAGAGCCGGACCGGTCTGGACCACGTCGGCTTCGCGCTGGCAACCCGTGCAGACCTGGAGCGCTGGCAGGAGCACCTCGCGGCGTACGGCGTGCAGCGAGCGGCCGAGGCGGACCGACCGATGACGCAGGCACCGATCGCCGACGTGCCCTACGGCTCGGTCCTCGTGTTCCGCGACCCCGACAACATCCAGCTCGAGCTCTTCGCCCCGCCTTCCGGCCACTGAACCGCCCCAACTCGCATCGGAGCAGCAACATGCAGAACCGACCGCTCACCGCCGACATGACCGCCCTGCAGGACAGCATGGAGATTCCTGGTCTGGGCGTGCTGCCCGTCAACGCGTTCTTCCTCCGCAGCCAGCAGCCGCTACTTATCGACACCGGTCTGCCGCACTCGCGCGACTCGTTCCTCGCCGCCGTCGCAGAGCTCGTCGACCTGGACGACCTGCGCTGGATCTGGCTCAGCCACCCGGACCGCGACCACACCGGCGCGCTCTACGAGCTGCTGGAGCTCGCTCCCCGGGCGCGGGTCGTCACGACCTTCATGGGCGTCGGCATCCTCTCGATCGAGCGACCACTGCCACTGGACCGCGTCCACCTGCTCAATCCGGGGCAGTCCCTCGACCTCGGCGACCGCACCATCACCGCGTTCCGGCCGCCCGTCTTCGACAGTCCGGCGACCACCGGCTTCGTCGACGACCTGACGGGCACCGCCTTCAGCTCCGACTGCTTCGGCGCGCCGCTCGCCTCGGCCGAGCTGGCCGGAGCCGGTGACGTGTCCGAGGTGCCGGCCGACGAGCTCGCCGCCGGGCAAGGGCTCTGGGCACACGTCGACAGCCCGTGGCTGGCGGGCGTCGACCGCACTGCGTTCCGGGCGAGCCTCGAGCCGTTGCGGGCGCTCGACCCTCCGCTGCTGCTGAGCAGCCACCTGCCCCCGGCCACCGGTCGGGCGGGTGAGTTCCTCGACCGCCTGGGCGAGCTGCCTGACTTCACGCCCTTCGCGGCACCGGACCAGGCCGCGCTGGAGGAGATGCTGCGCCAGTTCGAGCCGCCGACCCAGCGCAGTGCAGAGGTGCCTGCGGCGGTGTAGTGCTCGGCTCAGCCGGTGCTCAGCTCGAGGCGTGGCACCTCGGGCGGGTCGAAGCCGAACACCTGGCCGTAGAACGACAGCGAGGCCTCGAGGGACGCGACGATCGACTCCTGCTTGCGGAAGCCGTGCTGCTCACCGGGGAACTCGATGTAGGCGTGCGGGATTCCCTTGGCGGCCAGGGCGTCGCGGAACATCAGCGACTGCGAGGGCGGGACGACCTCGTCCTCCGCACCCTGCAGGAGCAGCACCGGGCAGCTGATCCGGTCCACGTGCGAGAGCGGTGCCCGCTCGACGTACAGGTCGTGCGCCTCGGGCAGCGGGCCGATCAGCCCGTCCAGGTAGCGCGACTCGAAGTCGTGGGTGTCCTCGGCGAACCGCAGCAGCTCGGCGACCCCGAAGTACGACACGCCGGCCGAGAAGAAGTCGGTCCGGGTTACCGCGCTCAGCGTGGTCCAGCCGCCTGCCGAGCCACCCTCGATCGCCATCCGCGCGCCGTCGGCCAGGCCCTGGTCCACCAGGGCCTGGGCCGCGGCCACCGAGTCCTCGACGTCGACGACGCCCCACTGGCCGTCGAGCAGCTGGCGGTACGCACGGCCGTACCCGGTCGAGCCCCCGTAGTTCACCTCGATGACGCCGATGCCACGGCTGGTGAAGTACGCGATCTCCAGGTCCAGCAGCGCGAGCGACTGGGCAGTCGGTCCGCCGTGCACGTGCACGACGTACGGCGGCAGCTCACCCTCCGGCGCCTGGAAGTCCGGGTTGCGCGGTGCCCAGAGGTGCGCGTGCACCGTGCGCCCGGCCGGCCCGGGCAGCTCGAGCGAGTCGGGGACCGGCAGGTACGCCGCGTCCGGGACGTCGGTCGTCGAGGCGTGCAGTCGCTCGATCCCACCAGAGGCCACGTCCACCCGGACCAACGTCAAGGGCTCGGCGGAACCTCCGGCAACCCCGACGACGCGCGCCCCGTCGGACACGACCGAGGAACCCCAAGCACTGAACGGCAGGTCCAGGTCGTGCAGCTCGCCCGTCCCCGGGTCGAGGACGCCGAGCGCGTAGGTCGACGTGCCGTGGACCGACGCGACCCGACCGTCGTCGAGCAGCGTGTATCGCCGGTAGCCGAGCTGCCACAGCGGGACGGCGAACTCCTCCTGGCGCGGGCACAGCGCCCGTGCCTCGCCGCTCGTCGCATCGACCGCGTAGAGGTTGAACCACCCAGTGCGGTCCGATGCGACGTAGAGCGTCGCGGCGTCGGCCCACTCGGGCTGGAACACGGCCTCGTGCTCGCCGCCGATGAGGGTCCGCGCCGGGCCGGCCGTGCCGTCATCGCCGAGGTCGGCAAGCCTGACCTCGCTGCCGTCCCAGGGCATCCGTGGGTGGTCCCACGCCATCCAGGCCAGCCGTGCGCCGTCGTGGGACAGGCGGGGGTAGGCCAGGAAGTCCGACCCGCCGACCACCTCACGGACGACGGCCGGGTCCTGCTCGGCGCTGCCGTCGAGGGGCACGGCGACGATGTGGCGGCTGACGCCTTCGGGCCCGTGGGCCTCGCGCACGCAGAGCAGCTCGCGCGAGCCCGGCGAGACGGCGAGGTCGGCGTAACGCAGGCCGGCCGGCCGGTCCGGGATCGGGGTGATGGGCGTCGGCTTGTCGTCCTCGGGGTGCAGGACGTAGAGCCGCTGGTCGTCCCAGTTCGCGAACACCAGCGACGGAGCCGACCGGTCGGGTGCGGTGAACGGGGCCCAGGCGAGACCGCCGTACTCGTGGACCCGGGTACGCGCCTGCCACGGCGCCGGAAGCACGTCCTCGACAGCTCCCTCGGCGCTGCGGCGGACCACGGCCACGCGACCGCCCTCGGCCGGGCGGGTCTCGGACCACCAGACCTGCTCGCCCACGACCGCGGTCGAGCCGATCGCGACCTCGGACAGGGCGACGGCGGCGGCCCTGATCGGTGACGCCCACTCGCCGTACGCGCGCTGCTGCATGTGACGCCCTCCCATCCTGGCCGTGTCCGCACGTTACATCTCACGATGCGCGAGGACGCGGCCGGCACCGGCTCGTACGCTGGTCGGGTCATGACGGGACGCAGCTACGAGATCCGCACCTACGGGTGCCAGATGAACGCCCACGACTCCGAGCGGCTGGCCGGGCTCCTCGAGGAGGCCGGCTACGTCCGTTCCTCGGACGCCGGCGCGGAGCCCGACCTGGTGGTGTTCAACACCTGCGCCGTGCGCGAGAACGCCGACAACCGGCTCTACGGCAACCTCGGTCATCTCGCCCCGGTGAAGGCCGGCCGGCCCGACATGCAGATCGCCGTCGGCGGCTGCCTGGCCCAGAAGGACCGCGCCGACATCACCAGGCGCGCACCCTGGGTCGACGTCGTGTTCGGCACGCACAACATCGGGTCGCTCCCCGTCCTGCTCGAACGCGCCCGGCACGCCCGTGTGGCACAGGTCGAGATCCGCGAGTCGCTCGAGGTGTTCCCCTCGACACTGCCGACCCGGCGTGAGTCGCCCTACGCCGCCTGGGTCTCGGTCTCCGTCGGGTGCAACAACACCTGCACCTTCTGCATCGTCCCCGCGCTGCGCGGACAGGAGAAGGACCGCCGGCCGGGTGACATCCTCGCCGAGATCGAGGCACTGGTGGCGGAGGGCGTGCTCGAGGTGACGCTGCTCGGCCAGAACGTCAACTCGTACGGCGTGGAGTTCGGCGACCGGCTGGCCTTCGGCAGGCTGCTGCGCGCCTGCGGCCACGTCAGTGGGCTCGAACGGGTCCGTTTCACCTCGCCGCACCCGAAGGACTTCACCGACGACGTCATCACGGCGATGGCCGAGACGCCGAACGTCATGCCGTCGCTGCACATGCCGCTGCAGTCCGGGTCGGACACGGTGCTCAAGGCGATGCGGCGGTCCTACCGACGGGACCGGTACCTCGGCATCATCGACCGGGTCCGCGCGGCGATGCCGGACGCGGCCATCACCACCGACCTCATCGTCGGCTTCCCGGGAGAGACCGAAGCCGACTTCGAGCAGACGCTGGCCGTCGTGCGAGCCGCGAGGTTCGCCGGCGCCTTCACCTTCCAGTACTCCAAACGGCCGGGCACCCCCGCGGCCGAGCTGCCCGACCAGGTCCCGAAGGCCGTCGTCCAGGAGCGCTACGAGCGCCTTGTGGCGGTGCAGGACGAGATCGCCTGGGCCGAGAACAAGCGGCTCGTCGGTCGCGCCCTCGACGTCCTGGTCGCCGAGGGCGAGGGTCGCAAGGACGGTGCGACCCACCGCCTGTCCGGGCGGGCGCCGGACAACAGGCTGGTCCACTTCGCCGTGCCCGACGCCGAGGAGGCGCCACGGCCCGGTGACCTGGCCCGGGTGGGCGTGACCTACGCCGCGCCGCACCACCTGGTGGCCGACGGTCCCTACGGCGGGGTGCGGCGTACCCGGGCCGGTGATGCCTGGGAGGCCCGGGACCGACGCACGCCGGTGCCTCTGGGGATGCCCTCCCTCGGCAGTCCCGGGCCGGCCGTCGGCTGCGGCTGACGGCGGCTGCGCTCTGCGTCAGCCGTCGCTGCCGCCCGAACCGTCGTGCGAGCCCGTGCGGTCAGCCGTCGCTGCCGCCCGAACCGTCGTGCGAGCCAGAGCCAGAGTCGTCACCGGAGCCGTCCGACCCGTCCCCCGAGCTGTCGCCGCTGCCGGATCCGGAGCTGTCGACGCTGCCGGATCCGGAATCGTCCGCACCCAGGTCGGTGCCGTCGTCCCCGTTGTCGTCGCCGGCGTCGTGGCCGGCCGCGTCCACGCCGTTGTCGTCGCCGGCGTCGTGGCCGGCCGCGTCCTGATCGGCAGCATCGTCGCCGTTGTCGTCGCCGACGTCCTCAGGGGCCGGGCTGGCGTCCCCCGGCCGGCCGACGTCGCCGCGACCCTGGTCCGCGGTTCCGTCGTCCCCGCCGCCGTCGAGGCCCGACTGATCGACCGAGACGGACGAGGGCGTGCTGGGCCGGTCCGTGGATCCTCCGCTGGCGGCCGCGGCGACCCCTCCGCCGGCGGTGAGGACGAGCGTGGCGCCCAGCATGGCCTTGCCGAGCAGGCTGGTCCCCTTGATCGTGCTGATGAGGCGAGTGCGTCGCATGTCGTGTCCTTTCCCCGAGGCCGAAGGGCCTCATTGTGTGACGACCGGAGTCGTGTGACGACCGGAGTCGTCGCTGTCCTGACCGATGCTGGGCGCGGCACGGCTAACCCGGTGCTAAAGGGCGGCTAGGTTTGGGCACCGTGCTGGTGGCCGCGGCGGTGTGCCCGCATCCCCCACTGCTCGTGCCGGGCGTGGGATCGGGCGCGTCGGCGGAGCTCGACGGTCTCCGTACGGCGTGCGACGCCGCGCTCGCAGCCCTGCTGCAGGTCCAGCCGGACGCGATCGTCGCGGTCGGCGCGGCGCCGCAGGTCGGCGCGTTCCCCGCCGATGCCCGGGCCGCCCTGGCGGGTTACGGGCTGGACATCACCGTCGGACCAGGTCTCGGACCGCCCGATCTCCCGCTCCCGCTGACCCTCGCCCGATGGTTGCTGGAGCGGGCGGGGCCGCTGCCGCCGTACACGTTGTTCGGGATCCCGGCCGACGCCGCCCCGCAGCGGTGCCGCGACCTTGGGGCGGCCCTGGTCGAGCGGTCCCGGGTCGCGCTGCTGGTGATGGGTGACGCGAGCGCGCGACGCAGCCTCAAGGGCCCGGGCTATCTCGACCCGAGGGCCGAGGGCTTCGACGCCGGCGTCGAGTCGGCGCTGGCCGAGGGCGACGTCGCGGCACTGCTCGCGCTCGACGTCGGGTTGGCCGACGACCTGCTCGTCGCCGGTCGAGCCGCCTGGCAGGTGCTCGCGGGAGCCGCCGGTGAGACGCAGTGGGCCGGCGACGTGCTGTTCAGCTCGGCGCCGTACGGCGTGGCCTATCTCGTCGCGACCTGGCTGCCCGCGGGCGGGTGACCGCGACCGCCGGCGGCGGGCAGGTCAAGGCCTGCCCCTCCGTCGTGGTGAAGACTGCGCCCCATGGGCACCCCTGCCGTCGTCGCGGTGGTCGGCGCGACCGCGACCGGCAAGAGCGACCTGGCCGTCGAGCTGGCGGTGCGCCTCGGCGGAGAAGTCGTCAACGCCGACTCGATGCAGGTCTACCGCGGGATGGACATCGGCACCGCCAAGGCGGCCGTGCAGGAGCGCAGGGGCGTGGCCCATCACCTCCTGGACCTCTGGGACGTGCGCCGCCCGGCGAACGTCGCGGAGTACCAGGCGGCCGCGCGGTCGACGATCGCGGAGATCGGCAGCCGCGGGCAGGTAGCGATGCTGGTCGGTGGCTCCGGCCTCTACGTGCGCGCCGCGCTGGACGACCTCGAGTTCCCCGGCACCGACCCGGCGCTTCGCGCCAGGCTGGAGGAGGAGCTGGGCGCCCTCGGTCCGGTCGAGTTGCACGCGAGACTGGCCGCGGTCGACCCGGTGGCGGCAGGCCGGATCCTGCCCAGCAACGGCCGGCGGGTCGTCCGCGCTCTCGAGGTGGTGGAGCTCACCGGCCGTCCGTTCACCGCGGCGCTGCCCGAGCACCGCTACGCCGTGGACGCCGAGCAGATCGGTCTGAGCCTGCCGAGGGAGGACCTGGACGCTCGCATCGAGGCTCGGGTGGAGCGGATGTGGCAGCGTGGCCTGGTCGAGGAGGTCCGCGGGCTCGAGACGCAGGGCCTGCGTGACGGGGTCACGGCGAGTCGGGCCCTCGGGTACGCCCAGGTGCTCGCCTTCCTGGCCGGGGAGTGCACCGAGGATGAGGCCCGCTCCGAGACGATGCGGGCGACGAGACGCTTCGCCCGCCGCCAGGAGAGCTGGTTCCGCCGCGACCCCCGGGTGCGCTGGCTGGCGGCTGATGCCCCGGCCGGAGAGCTCGCCGACCGAGTCGTCCGACTACTGGGTGATATGCCGGGGTAGACAAGTCCCAGGTGGGTCCACGAGCCCGACTTCAACACCCGTCCATGGCAACACCCGTCCATGGCAACACTGGGAGGACCGATGCGACGTCGACCGCTCACTCTGGCTCTCGCGGGGTTGGCCGCCGCCGCGCTCGCCCTCCCGGTCGCCGCCACCGCACCTGCCGCCGCCGCGGGGCCGCGCACGACGACCCGGACGCCGACGGCGGTGGGCACCGGCGGGGCGGTGACCAGTGTCGACCCCGATGCGACCCGGATCGGGCTCGCCGTCCTGCGGGCCGGTGGCAACGCCGCGGACGCAGCCGTGGCGACGGCGGCCGCTCTCGGCGTCGCTGAGCCGTACTCCGCGGGCATCGGCGGTGGCGGCTACTTCGTCTACTACGACGCCGCCAGCGGGCAGGTGCAGACGATCGACGGCCGGGAGACTGCACCGCAGGCGATGACCGCCACCTCGTTCCAGGAGAACGGTGCGCCGATCCCGTTCGACGAGGCCGTGACCAGTGGGCTCTCGGTCGGCGTGCCGGGCACCGCGGCCACCTGGGCGCGCGCCCTGGACCGCTGGGGCACGCGATCGCTCGCCGACGTCCTGGCCGGACCGACGGACCTTGCCCAGCACGGTTTCGTGGTGGACCAGACCTTCCACGACCAGACCGTTGCCAACGCCGCCAGGTTCGGCGACTTCACCTCGACGCGCGACCTGTTCCTCCGTGGCGGCAAGGCCCCGGCCGTCGGGTCGGTGTTCAAGAATCCCGATCTCGCGGCCACCTACCGGCGGCTGGCGAGCGACGGGGTTGGTTGGCTGTACGACGGGTCGCTCGGTCAGGAGCTGGTCGACACGGTCCAGCACCCGCCGGTCGTCGCGGGCTCGATCCGTCACGTCCGGACCGGCCTGATGGAGCCGGCCGACCTGGCGGCGTACGGCGCCATCGACCGGGCCCCGACGCACATCGGCTACCGGGGTCGCGACGTCTACGGGATGGCGCCGTCGTCCAGCGGCGGCTCCACGGTCGGAGAAGCGCTCAACATCCTCGAGCACGCCGACCTCTCGGCGATGACCCGGACCCAGGCGATGCACTACTACCTGGAGGCTAGCGCGCTGGCCTTTGCCGACCGCGGCACCTACGTCGGCGACCCGGCCTACGTGGACGTGCCGCTGCACCAGCTGCTGTCCGACCCGTTCGCCGCCGAGCGCTTCTGCGCGATCGATCCCGGCCATGCCGCGACGAAGCCGGTTCCCGCCGGGTCGCCGGACGGCAGCTACGACACGAACTGTGACGGCACCGACGACACGACGGTGGCCGGTGGCGACCAGGAGGGTCTGTCGACGACGCACCTGACCGTCGCGGACAAGTGGGGCGACGTCGCGTCCTACACCCTCACCATCGAGCAGACCGGTGGGAGCGGCATCGTCGTCCCGGACCGCGGGTTCCTGCTGAACAACGAGCTCACCGACTTCAACTTCGCGCCGACCGTGGCTGACGACCCGAACCTGCCTGCTCCGGGTAAGCGACCGCGCTCCTCCATGTCGCCGACGATCGTCCTCGACCACGGCCGGCCCTTCCTCGCGGTGGGCTCGCCGGGCGGGTCGACCATCATCACCACCGTGCTCCAGATCCTGGTCGACCGGCTCGACCTCGGCATGACTCTGCCCCAGGCGATAGCCGACCCGCGGGCCAGCCAGCGGAACACGAAGGACGTGCAGGCCGAGCCGGCGTTCGACCGGGCCGGTCTGAGCGCGCTCGGGCACACGTTCGTCGACCCCCCTGCTCCCGGCGAGATCGGCGCTGCGACCGGCATCGAGTTCCTCGCTGACGGCCGGCTGCTGGCGGCGGCCGAGCCGGTGCGCCGCGGCGGTGGCGCGGCGGCCGTGGTGAACCCGTCCGGCTAGCCTGGACCGGTGGGCAGCCTGGCGTTCGTGAAGGGACACGGCACCGAGAACGACTTCGTGCTGCTGCCCGATCCGGACGGTGCGCTGGACCTGACGCCTGCGGTCGTGCGGGCGCTGTGCGACCGCCGCGCCGGGATCGGCGCGGACGGCGTGCTCCGGGTCGTACGGTCGGAGAACGCGGCCGACGCGGTGGCGATGGCGGCAGAGGCGACCTGGTTCATGGACTACCGCAACGCCGACGGGTCGCTGGCCGAGATGTGCGGCAACGGCATCCGCGTCTACGCACGGTTCCTCGTCGACGAAGGTCTCGAGCAACCAGGGGTGCTCCGGATCGCCACCCGGGACGGTGTCAAGGTCGTCCGGGTCGGCACCGCGGGTGACGTCACCGTCGACATGGGTCCGGCGACGTTCCCGGGACCCGACGAGGTCAAGGTGCGCGCCTCGGGCCGGACCTGGTCGGCCACGTCGGTGGCCGTTGGCAACCCCCACGCCGTCGTCATGGTCGACGACCTCGACGAGGCCGGGCGGCTTCGCGACGCCCCCGAGGTCGAGCCGGTGTTTCCCGACGGCGTGAACGTCGAGTTCGTGGTCAGCCGGGGTGAGCGCCACATCGCGCTGCGGGTGCACGAGCGGGGCTCGGGCGAGACCCGGTCGTGCGGTACCGGCGCCTGCGCGGCCGTTGTCGCAGCGGCCCGACGCGACGGCGTCGCCCTCCCGGCTTCGTACGTCGTGGACGTCCCGGGAGGCCGTCTCGAGGTGACCGAGCGCGCCGACGGTCACGTTGAGCTGACGGGACCCGCCGTCCTGGTCGCCCGGGGCGACGTCCTGCTGGCCTGAGCCCGCGCGGGTCCCTCGGCCCCTGCCACTACCCAGCCTCAGTCGCCCAGCCTCAGTCGCCCAGCCTCAGTCGCCCGGGCTCAGTCGCCCGGGCTCAGTCGCACGGCGTCGGCCGGTCGGCATGCGCCGAAGGCCGCGGCGAACTCGTCGGCAACCCGCCGCATCCGCGGGACGAGTGAACCCAGGTCGACCCGCTGCATGCGTTCGGTGGGCCCCGACACCGACAGCGAGGCAATGACCGCGCCGGGCTCGCCGACGGGCACCGCGACGCAGCGCACCCCAGGCTCCTCCTCGCCGTTGTCGAGGGCGAAGCCGCCGGACCGCACCCGCTCCAGCTCGCGCCCGAGCACCTCCGGGCGGGTGATCGTCGTGTCGGTACGCCGTGGCAGGCCGGCCCGTCCGACGACACCGTCTCTCTCGTCGGCGGACAGGTCGGCCAGCAGGACCTTGCCGACCGCGGTGCAGTGGGCGTGCACGTGCCGGCCGACCTCGGCGAACATCCGCAACGCGTGCGGCGACGGCGCCTGGGCGAGGTAGACGACCTGGTCGCCGTCACGGACCGCCAGGTTGGCGGTCTCGCCGCTCAGCTCGACCAGCCGGGCCAGGTAGGGCCTGGCGCTGCGTCCCATCGAACGCTGGGCCACGCTCCCCAGCCGGAACAGAACCGCCCCCGGCGCGTACTTGCGGTCCGAGTCCTGACGGGCGTATCCCCGGGCGACCAGCGAGCGGAGCAGCCGGTGGGCGGTACCGAAGGGCAGCGAGGTCGCGGTGGCCAGCTCGCTGACGCCCACCGGACGGTCCGCCTCGGCCAGCGCCTCGAGCAGGTCGAGGGCACGGTCGACCGACTGCACCGCGTGCGCCGGCCGACCGTTGCCTCCCACCGCGGTTACGGCACCATCCAGTCGAGCACCCCGGTCCCCTGCAGCCCGACGATCAGGCACATGAACACGAGCAGCAGCAGGCTCCACCCGATGACCTTGCGGAAGATGATGCCCTCCTGGCCGGCCATCCCGACCGCGGACGCCGCGATGGCGAGGTTCTGCGGGCTGATCATCTTCCCCAGCACCCCACCGGAGGAGTTGGCCGACGCGAGCAGCACCGGGTCCAGTCCCGCGTCGGAGGCGGTCTGGACCTGCAGGGCGCCGAACAGTGCGTTGGACGAGGTGTCCGACCCGCTGACGGCCACCCCGAGCCAGCCGAGGATCGGCGACAGCAGCGTGAACACGCCACCGGTCTCC
>JAVEDG010000288.1 GCA_030841245.1 Actinomycetota bacterium | reverse complement strand
GGTGCGCCCTCGGCGGCCGCGACCTCGGCTCGGTCCTCGGCGGGCGCGACCTCGGCTCGGCCCTCGGCGGCCGCGACCTCGGCTCGGACATCGGCAGGTGGGACCTCGGCTCGGACCTCGGCGGGTGGGACCTCGGGCGCGGCCTCGCCAGCAGTGGCCGCGACCGGCGCGGACGGGGCCGCGACGGTGAGCGCCGCAGCGACGCGCCGTAACGCCCGCAAGGAGTTGGCCCGGCTCGACCGGAGCCTGGACAAGCTGCGGCAGCGCGAGCAGCGACTGCACGAGGAGCTGGCCGAGGCCGCAGCGGATCACGAGCGGGTCCTCGCCCTGGACACCGAGCTGCGTGCGCTCGTCGCCGAGCGGCACGCCCTCGAGGAACGCTGGCTGGCCTTGGCCGAGCTGGCCGAGAAGCCCGGCTGACCCACACCCCCGCGCCCGCCCGTGCCTCCCCCAACTCACTGTTGATCATGCAGTAACTGGCCACGTGACCCTCCAGCCGGTTGGCCGGGTTCTGGATGATCAACAGCGAAGGTGGGGCCGGGGGGTGTGGAGCGATGGGCCGCTCTTGGCTGCTGGATACGATCCGCTGCATGCCCGTGTCGCTCGAGTGGGGACCGGTCGGCGCGAAGGTCCTCGCCGAGTCGTCGGACATCGTGGTGGTCGTCGACGTGCTGTCGTTCTCGACGTCGGTCGTCATCGCGGTCGAGCGCGGCGCTGTGGTCTGGCCGCACACCGGCGGTGAGAACGCCGGGGAGCTGGCCCGCCAGATCGGCGCGGTACTGGCAGGGAGCCGGTCCTCGCACGAAGGTCCGACACTGTCGCCGGCCAGCCTGGTGGGGCTGGACCACGACACCCGGTTGATCCTGCCCTCGCCCAACGGTTCCTCGATCGCGCACGCAGCGGTCAACGGCGGCGTGCCTGTCGTGGCCGGCTGCCTGCGCAACGCCACGGCGGTCGCGCGCTACCTCGCCGAGTACTCGCGGGTCGGCGTGGTGCCGGCCGGGGAGAGGTGGGGCGACGGGTCGCTGCGCCCGGCGTACGAGGACCACGTGGGTGCTGGCGCGGTCATCGACCGGCTGGTCGGGCACGACCCCGGCGTCGAGCTCACCCCCGAGGCCGAAGCGGCCGTGCTCGCGTTCCGCGCTCTGCGTCCACTGGCGGACTGCCCGTCCGGCCAGGAGCTGGTGGAGCGCGGGTTCGCTGAGGACGTCCGGCTCGCGAGCGAGGTGGACGCGTCGACGGTGGTGCCCCTGTTGACGGAGGGCAGGTTCGTCCCGGCGTGACGGACGCGCAGACCGGAGCCCCGGGCAGCGACCCGGCCTGGGTGGTCCGGCTCCGGGTGCCCGAGGGAGACGGCGCGACGGTGGCGGTCAAGGACGCGATCGATGTGGCTGGCCTGCCGACCCGTGGCGGGACCAGGGCGCTGGACGACGCGCTGCCCGCGGAATCGGACTCGCCGGCGGTCGCCGCCGTACGAGCGGCCGGAGGTCGCATCGTCGGCAAGACGGGGCTGGCCGAGCTGTGCTGGTTCGCCAGCGGGATCAACCGCGCGATGGGCAGCCCGGTCAACCCGCTGGCGGCCGAGCGCATCCCCGGCGGCTCGTCGAGCGGCTCCGCGGTCGTGGTCGCCTGTGGCGAGGTCGACGTGGCGCTGGGCACCGACACGGGGGGCTCGGTGCGCATCCCGGCCGCGTGCTGCGGGGTCTGCGGCCTGAAGACCACCCGCGGGCGCGTGCCGCTCGAGGGCGTGCTGCCGTTGGCGCCTTCGATGGACACCGTCGGTCCGATCGCCCTCGACGTCGACGGGCTCGTCACCGGGATGAGGTTGCTCGACCCGTCCTTCGCGGCGCAGTGGTCTGCGGCCTCCGGCCGCGATGCAGCGGAGCTGCGCGTGGTGCGGCTCCGGCCAGACACGGAGCCGGACGTGGAGGGTTGGATCGACGCCGAGGTCGACACCGCACTCGCCGCGTCGGGCGTCGCCGTCGTGGACGCAGCAGTCACGGGGTGGGACGCGGCCGCCCAGGCGGCCGACCTGCTGCTGTCGGCCGAGGCGGGAGATGCGCAGGAGCACTGGCTCGGCCGTCCGGTCTCCGAGGGTGTTCGCCGGTGCATCGAGGCGGGCCGCGTCGCGCGCGACGACCACGAGGGACGGCAAGCCGCGGAGCGGGCGATCGATGAGATGCGTCAGCAGCTCGCCGACCTGCTGTCCGGCCGTGACGCCCTCGTGCTGCCCACCCTCGCCATCACGCCGCCCCTCCTGGTCGAGCACAGTGGCGCCCGCACGACGCGGCTCACGATCACGGTCAACGCCCTCGGCTGGCCCGCAGCGGCCGTTCCGGCCGCTCAACCCGTCCCGGGACGCATCCCGGCATCGGTACAGGTGGTCGGGGCTCCGGGCGACGAGGCGACGGTGCTCGCGGTCGCCGCGCTGCTGCCCCGTACCCGAGCCAACTGACCGACGGGCCCTATTGCCGGCGGCGACAGAGACAGCGTCCACAGGCACAGACCCAGGACATCAACGAGCACGATCGCCGAGTCGGTCGGCTCGGCCCACCCGGGCACGGTGCTCAGGCTGGCGGCGGCCCGGCCAGGTCGTCCGCCTCGAATGGGGCGACGAGCGCACGCAGCAGGCCGGACAGGTCCTGCTGGCGGTCCGACGGGAGGCCCGACAGCAGCGAGCGCTCGCGATCGAGCAGGTCGGAGAGTGCGGCGTCGACCCGCTCCTTGCCGCGCGGGGTGAGCCGCACGCGCACGCCGCGGCGGTCGGCCGGGTCGGGCATCCGCTGCACGAGGCCACGCGACTCGAGCCGGTCCACGCGGTTGGTCATGGTGCCCGAGGTGACCATCGTCTGGGCGAGCAGCGTGCCGGGGGAGAGGACGTAGGGGCGGCCGGCTCGGCGCAGCGCGGCCAGCACGTCGAACTCCCACACCTCGAGGCCGTGCGCCGCGAACGCCGTCCGCCTGGCCCGGTCGAGATGGCGGGCCAAGCGGGTCACCCGGCTCAGGACCTCCAACGGGCGCACGTCGAGGTCGGGACGCTCTCGGGCCCAGGCGGCGACCAGCCGGTCGACCTCGTCCGTCATGGGTCTCGTCCCTCCAGGGTTGTCGATCAAGATTATTGACGGCGAGTGTCTTGACATCAAGAAAGCTGCTCCGGCAAGGTATCTCGATATCAAGATTCTTTGCCTGCGGGAGGTCTTGCCGTGAGATGGGACCCGACCGAGTACCTCACGTTCGCCGACGAACGCGGTCGACCGTTCCGCGACCTGATGGCGCGGGTGGGGGCTAGCGCCCCGGCGTACGTCGTCGACCTGGGCTGCGGTCCTGGCAACCTGACTGTTTCGCTGGCGCAGCGATGGCCCGGCGCCGTCGTCGAGGGCGTGGACAGCTCGGCGGAGATGGTGGAGCGGGCCACGGCGGACTTAGCGGACGCACCGGTCCGGTTCAGCGTCGGCGACCTGCGCGACTGGGTACCGGACCGACCGGTCGACGTGCTGGTGAGCAACGCGACGCTGCAGTGGGTGCCCGGCCACTTGGCCCTGCTCGACCGGCTGCTGTCGTGGGTCGCGCCCGGCGGTTGGTTCGGCTTCCAGGTGCCGGGCAACTTCGACGAGCCGACGCACACCGAGCTGGCGGCGCTGCGAGAGTCGCCCCGATGGCGGGACCGGCTCGGCGGGAACCTGGCCCAGCCTGGCTCGGAGCAGCCCGCGACGTACCTGAGACGCCTGGCCGCGACCGGTGCGCGGGTCGAGGCATGGGAGACGACGTACCTGCAGGTGCTGCAGGGCGAGGACGCGGTGGTGAGATGGATGAGGGGCACCGGCCTGCGTCCGGTCCTCGCGGAGCTTGACGCAGGGGAGCAGGAGGAGTTCCTGAGCGCCTACCGGGAACGGATGCGTGCCGCCTACCCGCCGGAGCCGTCCGGCACCGTGCTGCCCTATCGGCGGGTCTTCGTGGTGGCCGAGGTTGCGGGGTCGCGATGATCGCGGGGTTGCACCACGTCCAGCTCGCGGCGCCGGCCGGGTCCGAGGAGCGGTTGCGCTGGTTCTACGGCGAGGTGCTCGGCATGGCCGAGGTACCCAAGCCGCCGGCCCTCGCCGGTCGCGGCGGCGCGTGGTTCCGGTCCGGCGGGGTGGAGCTGCACCTCGGGGTCGAGGATGGGTTCCGGCCCGCGCGCAAGGCGCACCCGGGGATCCTCGTCGACGGACTGGCCGCCTTCGCCGAGCGGCTCGCGTCGTACGGCGTGCCGGTGCGCTGGGACGACGACTTCCCGGGCTTCCGTCGCTGCTACGTCGAGGATCCGCACGGCAACCGGATCGAGCTGCTGGAGCCACTCGTCGCCTGAGCCATTGGCGTTGGCGCGGGCCGGGCGGGGGCTGGCCGGGCCATCCGGCCTCGTTCCTCGGCCTCCCGCCAGGCCCGTCCAACCCGGCTGCGCCCCCGCCCGGCCCGCACCGTGACGTTCAGGCGACCGCCCGTTCCTCGGCTCCCGCCAGGCCCGTCCAACTCGGCTACGCCCCCGCCCGGCCCCCCTGGGGCGGTCAGCCGGCGCGGCGGGGTGTGGGGTTCTGGGACAGCACGGGCTGGGCCTCGAGGCCGGAGAGGCCGTTCCAGGCGAGGTTGACCAGGTGCGCGGCGACCTCGGCCTTCTCCGGCCGGCGGGCGTCGAGCCACCACTGGCCGGTGAGGGCGACCATCCCGACCAGCATCTGCGCGTACATCGGTGCGTGCTTGGTGTCGAAGCCGCGCTGCTTGAACTGGTTGACCATGATGTGCTCGACCTGGCTGGTGGCGTCGCTGATCAGGCTGGCGAACGATCCGGTGGCCTGGGCGACCGGTGAGTCGCGGACCAGGATCCGGAAGCCGTCGGAGGAGCTCTCGACATAGTCGAGCAGGGCGAACGCGGCTCGCTCGAGCAGCTCGCGGGGATGACCGGAGCTGCGCAGGGCGCCGGTGATGGCCTCGAGCAGGCTGCGCATCTCGCGGTCCACCACGACCGCGTAGAGGCCCTCCTTGCCGCCGAAGTGCTCGTAGACGACCGGCTTCGACACGCCCGCCCGCTGCGCGATCTCCTCGACCGAGGTGGCGTCGAAGCCGCGCTCGGCGAACAGCGAGCGGCCGACGTCCAGCAGCTGCTCGCGCCGCTGCTTGCCGGTCATGCGCAGGCGGCCGTCCCGGCGCGCCGGAGCGCTGCGGGCGGCCGGGTCGGAGGGCGTGCTCATCCGGCCATCATCCCCCTGGTGGGGGCTAGCCCGTCGGTTCGGTCGGCGTCGATCAAGCGGCCGTTCGTTTGGCGGCGAGCCGCTCCGGTCGAGGCCAGCGCACGTCGTACGCCCAGCCGAAGTCCTCGAGCCACTTGATCAGGCGGCCTCCGGAGTCGATCTGGCCCTTCAGTACGCCGGTCCGTGCGCAGGTGGGGTCGGCATGGTGCAGGTTGTGCCAGGACTCGCCCATGGACAGGATCGCGAGCCACCAGACGTTGCCCGACTTGTCGCGGCTGTCGAAGGGGCGCTCGCCCATCGCGTGGCAGATCGAGTTGATCGACCAGGTGACGTGGTGCAGCAGGCCGATGCGGACCAGGCTGCCCCAGAAGAACGCGGTCAGCGCGCCGTGCCAGGACATCGTGAGCAGGCCGCCGAGTGCAGGCGGGATGAGCAGGGAAGCGGTGGCGAGCCAGGGGAAGGCAAGGCTGACCTTGACGATGTCGGGGTCGCGCATCAGGTCAGGCGCGTACTGGCGCTGCGAGGTCTGCTCGACGTCGAAGAGCCAGCCCATGTGAGCGAACCAGAGGCCCTTCATCAAGGCGGGGACCGTCTCGCCGTAGCGCCACGGCGAGTGCGGGTCGCCCTCCTTGTCGGAGAACTTGTGGTGCTTGCGGTGGTCGGCCACCCAGCGGATCGCCGGGCCTTCGATCGCCAGGCTGCCCGCAACGGCCAGCGCGATCCGCAGCGGCCGCTTGGCCTTGAACGAGCCGTGGGTCAGGTAGCGGTGGAAGCCGACGGTGATGCCGTGGCCGCTGACGGCGTACATCACCGCGGCAATGAGGATGTCCGACCAGCCGAGCCAGCCGCCCCAGGCCACCGGGATGGCCAGCAGGATCGCGACGAACGGCACCGCGATGAACGCGAACAGGGCGATCTGCTCGACGTTCCCCTTGCGGTCGTCCCCCAAGGTGCCGTACGCCGCACCTTCAGCTGCGGTCTCGGGTGCGCTCGCAGCAGTCGGCGCGGCGGGCGGACGGGTCGTCGTAGCTGTGCCGGGGGTAGGGGTCATCGGGGTACCTCGTGTTCGTCGTGGGGGCTGCTCGATCTGCTCGGGGGCCGGGAGCTCGATCGGCGGGGGCAATGTGCCTACGCTACCGTAACCTACGCGAACGTAGGTTCGCTAAACCCAATGGGGTGAACTTTCCTGCCGCCCGCCTGGCGACGGCGGCTATTTGTGTCCAACCCCGCTGAAATCCTCCCGGCATGACCAAGCGGGCCGAGCGCGAGCAGGCCAGGGCGATGCGCCTGGCCGGCCGCTCCTACAACGAGATCGCGGCGGCGCTGGGCGTCAGCAAGAGCTCGGTCTCCCTCTGGGTCCGCGACCTGCCGACTCCTCTCGCCCTCATCGACCGGACCGAGCACATCACGAGGGTCAGCCGGGAGTACTGGCGCGCCGAGCAGGAGCGTCTCCGTGTTCAGCGCGAGCGCACCAAGTCCTCGGCGTCGGCGTGGGTAGGCGCCATCTCGAACCGGGAACTCATTCTCATCGGCACCGCCCTGTACTGGGCGGAAGGGTCCAAGGACAAGCCCTATGCCAGGCGGGAGCGCCTGGTATTCATCAACAGCGACCCCGATGTCATCCGAGTCTTCGTGCGGTGGCTCGACCTGATCGGCGCGCTGCCAGAGTCGTGTAGATACCGACTGTCCATCCACGAGTCGGCCGACCTGGCCGCCGCACACGAGCACTGGGCTGAGGTGCTCGGGGTAGCTGTCGATCAGTTCGATCGAGCCACCCTGAAGCGACACAATCCGCGGACGATCCGGCGCAACACGGGAGCCGCTTACCACGGATGCCTCATCGTCACTGTTCTGCAGAGCCGCGTGTTCTACCAACAAATGGCCGGCTGGTTCGCGGCGATCGCAGCTGGTGACCCGAGGCGGGTCGAAGGATGACGGGGACCGACCGCCTGCGACGCGCCGGATGCCACGGTGGACACACAGTTCGGAGGGCGACCTGGAGAGGGGGGTCACTAGTCTTGGGGCCATTCCGCCATGGGGTAATTGGCAGCCCGCAGGCCTTTGGAGCCTTGCAGTGCTGGTTCGAGTCCAGCTGGCGGAGCAGATGGCCGCCCGGAGCATGCCTGACGGCCGGTGAACGGCAGGTATCGTGTGGGTGAGCCCCGACCGCCTCGCCGAGGAGCGCTTCGCGCGTGAGCTTCGACCGACCGGCCGCCGTGGTCGTCCTCGCCGCCGGCGAAGGCACCCGGATGAAGTCGGCGATCCCGAAGGTCCTGCACGAGATCGGCGGGCGCAGCCTCGTGCACCACGCCGTCGCCGCAGCCGGCGCGCTGGACCCGGAGCACCTCGTCGTGGTCGTCGGCCACGGTCGCGACGAGGTCGCCGCGCATCTCGCCGACCGCGCGCCCAAGGCCCGTTGCGTCGTCCAGGACCAGCAGCTCGGCACCGGCCACGCCGTCTCGGTCGCGCTCGACGAGCTGGGGTCGCTCGACGGCACCGTCGTCGTGACCAACGGCGACGTCCCGCTGCTGAGCCCGCAGACGCTGGGCGACCTGCTGGCGGCCCACGCCGCCCAGGGCAACGCCGTCACCGTCCTGACCACCGAGCTGGCCGACCCGACCAGCTACGGCCGGGTCCTCCGCGAGCCCGACGGCTCGGTCGCGCGCATCGTCGAGCAGCAGGACGCCGACGCCGACCAGCTCTCGGTGCGCGAGGTCAACTCCGGCTGCTACGCCTTCCGGGCCCAGACCCTTTCGCGGGCCCTTGCCCGGCTGCGACCGGACAACAGCCAGGGCGAGCTCTACCTCACCGACGTTCTCGGCATCGCTCGCGCTGATGGTGAGCGCGTCGGCGCGGTCCTGCTCGCGGACACCTGGCAGGTCGAGGGGGTCAACGACCGGGTCCAGCTCGCCGCCCTGCAGCGCGAGCTGAACCGGCGCATCTGCGAGTGGTGGATGCGTGCCGGCACGACCATCGTCGACCCGGCATCGACCTGGATCGACGTCGACGTGACGCTCGAGCCCGACACGCTGCTGGAGCCCAACACGCTGCTGCGCGGGACCACGACGGTCCGGTCCGGTGCACGGGTGGGCCCGGACTGCCAGCTGGTGGACACCGATGTCGGCGAGCGGGCGCTGGTGACCCGCGCGACGGCGTACTCCTCGTGGATCGGTCCCGACTCGTCGGTCGGGCCCTACGCGTACCTGCGACCGGGCACGCGACTGGGACGGAGAGGCAAGATCGGGACGTACGTCGAGACCAAGAACGCCGACATCGGCGAGGGCAGCAAGGTGCCGCACCTGACCTACGTCGGGGACGCCACCATCGGCGAGGAGACGAACATCGGGGCGGCGACCGTCTTCGTCAACTACGACGGCGTTGTCAAGCACCACACCACGATCGGTCGCCACGCGCGCACCGGCGCAGACAACATGTTCGTCGCACCGGTGACTGTCGGGGACGGCGCCTACACGGCGGCCGGCTCGGTCATCGTCGACGACGTGCCACCGGGTGCGATGGCCGTCGCGAGAGGCAAGCAGCGCAACATCGAGGGTTGGGTCGAGCGGCGGCGGGCGGGGACGCCCGCGGCCGAGGCGGCGGCACGAGCACGTGATCGGCACGAGGACGCCGACGCGGCGACCGGGGACGACCAGGAGGGGTCCGGCGGATGAGCTTCATCAAGACCACAGGCGAGAAGAAGCTGATGGTCTTCTCTGGACGGGCCCACCCGGAGCTGGCCGAGACGGTCGCGAGCGAGATCGGGATCGAGCTCACCGAGACGACTGCCTACGACTTCGCCAACGGCGAGATCTACATCCGTTACAAGGAGTCGGTCCGCGGCTGCGACGCGTTCGTGATCCAGAGCTGCACCGCGCCGATCAACACCTGGGTGATGGAGAGCCTGATCATGGTCGACGCACTCAAGCGTGCCTCGGCCAAACGGATCACCGTCGTCATCCCGTTCTTCCCCTACGGGCGGCAGGACAAGAAGCACCGTGGCCGGGAGCCGATCTCGGCGCGGCTGCTCGCGGACCTGTTCAAGACAGCGGGCGCCGACCGGCTCATGTCCGTGGACCTGCACACCGCGCAGATCCAGGGCTTCTTCGACGGCCCGGTCGACCACCTCTTTTCGCTGCCATTGCTCTCCTCATACGTCAAGCGTCGCGTCGACCGGTCCCGCGTCACCATCGTGTCCCCGGACGCCGGCCGGCTGCGCCTCGCCGAGCGCTGGTCGGAGACCATGGGCGGCGCCCCGATCGCGTTCATCCACAAGACCCGGGACCCGGACCGGCCCAACCAGGTGGTCGCCAACCGGGTCGTCGGCGACGTCGCCGGTCGCACCTGCATCCTTCAGGACGACATGATCGACACGGCGGGCACGATCACCAAGGCGGCCGACGCGCTGTTCGAGGCCGGCGCCGCGGACGTGATCATCGCCGCGGCGCACGCCATCTTCTCCGGCCCGGCCGTCGACCGGCTGAAGAACTCCCGGGTGAGCGAGGTCGTGGTCACGGACACGCTCCCCATCGATGACGAGCAGCAGTTCGACAAGCTCACGGTGCTCTCGATCGCACCGCTGATCGCACGGGGGATCCGCGAGGTCTTCGACGACGGCTCGGTGACCAGCCTGTTCGACGGCCACAGCTGAGCGCCGCGCCCGAGGACGGGTCGCTTGCCGGCGCGCTGCACGGCCGACCTGTGACCGGTCCGGGTTGGGCACCTCGCGCGAGCGCGGCTAGACTGAGGCGGTTGCCCGGCGAGGGACGCCTCATGGCTCCGTGATCGACAGGCTCTGCGATTGACAGGGCTCCGCGATCCACCTGGTCCCCGTGGTTATGATGCCTCGCCGGCGCGACCGTCCGGCGCCCCGCACCGGACGCACCAGCATCGCCAAGGAGTCCGAGTCACGTGCCCGAGGTCCGCATCGCCGCTGAGCCCCGCTCCGAGTTCGGCAAGGGTGCCGCTCGCCGCATCCGCCGCGCCGCCAAGGTCCCTGCCGTCCTCTACGGCCACGGCAGTGACCCGCGGCACATCTCGCTGCCCGGCCACGAGCTGATGCTGGCCTTGAAGACCGCGAACGTGCTGCTCACCCTCGACATCGAGGGCGACAGCGAGCTGGCCCTGCCCAAGGACGTGCAGCGCGACCCGATCAAGGGCTTCCTCGAGCACGTCGACCTGGTGCTGGTGCGTCGCGGCGAGAAGGTGACCGTCGAGATCGCGGTGCACGTGGTCGGCGAGGCCGTTGCCGACAGCTTCGTGAC